>CAZNWW010000809.1:0-2122 GCA_964576155.1 uncultured Myxococcales bacterium
GCCCGCCTCGCCCATGAGCACGGCTGCGCGCTACTCTCACGGGACCGCGATCTCCACAACATCCTATCGTCCGGGTTAGTCGAGGTACCGACACCTTGACTGGAGAGCCTGGCTACCGACGACGTAGACGACTTACTTTCCTCGGGGTTGATGCGATGGTCCTACTGAAGGGAGAAGTGTTCCTTGATGCGGGTGACCACCGCGTGGGGCACGAACCCGTACTTCTCGGCCAGGACATTGGCCGGTGCGGATGCGCCGAATCCGTCAATGCCGATGCACAGCCCCGCGTCACCCACGTAGGGGCGCCAGCCCTGGGTAGCGCCTGCTTCGATGGAGACCCGGCGGGGATGCCCTGCGGGAATCACCGCGTCCCGCCACGACGCGTCCTGGCAGTCGAAGAGCTCCTGGCAGGGCATGCTCACCACGCGCACCTGGTGCCCCTGGGCTTCGAGGAGTCCCGCGGCTTCCACCGCCAGGGAAACCTCGGAGCCGGTTGCGATTAGCACGAGATCAGGATCGTCGATGTCCCAGCCATGGATCACATAGCCGCCCTTGAGGACCTCGTCGGGGTTCCATCCTGCGGGCCGCGCCAGGTTGGGGACCCCCTGGCGGGTGAAGCTCAGGGTCACCAGGCCATGGCCGTCTCGTGGTTGTCCGCAGGTCGGATCACCTCCATCCCAGGGATCACGCGGAGGCTGGCCAGGTGCTCCACGGGCTGGTGGGTGGGGCCGTCCTCGCCCAGGAAGATGCTGTCGTGGGTGAACATGAAGATCGTGGGCACGCCCATGAGCGCTGCGAGGCGCATGGGAGGCCGCATGTAGTCCGCGAAGACCAGGAAGGTAGCGGTGAAGCCCCGGGCCGAGCCGTGGAGGGTGAGGCCGTTGGCCACCGCTCCCATCGCGTGCTCACGCACCCCATAGTGGATGTATCCGCCCCGGTGCGGGTGGGCGGTGTCCGGGCCGCCGAAGACCCCGCCGGCGAACATGGTCCCGTTGGAGGGGGTCAGGTCCGCGCTGCCGCCCATGATCCAGCCCATCTTCCCGGCCGCAGCCTGGAGGACCTTCTTCGAGTGCTGCCGGGTGGCGCCAGTCGCCTCGGCTACCGAGGCCAGGAGCGTGCCGCGCAGGTCCGCTGGCTCGGCCTGCAGCACGTGCGCGTCCCAGCGCCGGGCCTTCTCCCCGTCCTGCCGCCAGGTGGCCATTGCGTCGTCCCAGTCAGCGCGGTCGGATCGTTTCACCTCAGCGCAGGCTGCGAAGTAGGCCTGTACTTCTCCCGGCACCTCGAAAGGGGGGAGATCCCAACCGAGGGAGGTCCGCGTAGCGGCCAGCTCGTCCCTGCCCAGGGGCGCGCCGTGGACTCCGGCGTCGTCGCATTTATTGGGAGCCCCCAGACCGATGGTGGTCTTGGCCAGGATCAGAGACGGACGATCGGTCACCGCGAGGGCCTCGTCGAGGGCCCCGGCGATCTCGTCGTAGTCATGGCCGTCGCAGGCCACCGTGTGCCAGCCCAGGGCCCGGAACCGCGCCGCAGTGTCGTCGGAGAAGGCCAGGGACGTGGGGCCGTCGATGGAGATTCCGTTGTCGTCGTAGATCGCCACCAGATTCCCCAGGCCCAGGTGTCCTGCCAGGGAGGCCGCCTCCTGGGTGACGCCTTCCATCATGCAGCCGTCGCCCATGAGGGTGAAGATCCGGTGGGAGACCGGGTTGAAGTCACCGTCTCCGAGGCCTTGGTACAGGCGCTCCCGGGCGATGGCCATCCCCACAGCGTGGGCGAATCCCTGACCCAGGGGGCCCGTGGTGACCTCAACCCCCGGGAGGTGTCCATACTCGGGATGGCCCGCGGTGGAGCTGCCCCACTGACGGAACGCCTTGATGTCTTCCATGGAGACGTCGAAGCCGCCCAGGTGGAGCAGGGAGTAGAGCAGCATGGACGCGTGCCCTGCGGAGAGGACGAAGCGGTCCCTGTCCATCCAATCCGGGTCCCTGGGATCGTGGCGCAGGTAACGAGTCCAGAGGACCGTCGCCAGATCCGCCATCCCCATGGGCGCGCCGGGGTGCCCGGAGTTGGCCCTCTCGATCGCCTCGACGGACAGCATCCGGATGGTGTCCGCGCAGCGCTTCAG
>CAZNWW010000810.1:0-2120 GCA_964576155.1 uncultured Myxococcales bacterium
GTTCGCTCGTGCGAAACTGATGCCCTTTGGGTAAAGCCCCGACTCCGGGGTCTCGGGCTCGTGGAGGCGGGCTCGAGCGGCACGGGAGACGGGAGGCGGGAGACGGGGGGCGGGATGGCCTGCCGCCGCCTGTGCTGGCGGTAGTGTCCCAGGAGATGGCTATCATGTGACGGGATGCCGTGTGGAAGCTCCAGAAACGTCAGGAGCCACTCTGCCTTGGCCTTGAAGAACCTCTCTACTCCAACCCAGTCGTCGGCTCCAGCCACCACTGCGCAGATGGTCATCACCAAGATATCATTCAGTGAATGTCGCTTTGTACGATCGATTCGAGGGTCTTTCAAGCTCTTGAAATACTGAGTGATGCTCGCTGTCGGGTTATCTTCCATAGGGTTTCCTCTCGGCCACCCCGTCGGTGAGGAGGCAACACCTCCCGAAGATCATGAAATCGAGATCACGTCAAGAGGATCTAGATGCGATCGCCCTGCTCTCGTCCGCTGCACCCATTGACACCACCGCTGCTCAGGGCCTATCATAAAAGGGGCACGCTTGGGTGGCGGAGAGTTCGTATGGGGCGTCTTGCTGTTGTTCTGCTGATGTTGGTGTCGGTGTCCGCCGGGTGTTCCAGCGGTCCCACGCCGGAGCAACGCGCGAAGGACCTCTTCCAGCTCTTGAAGTACGCTGATCAGAAGGGTTGGGACATGGTACAGGAGGATCTCTATGCCATGCTCTCCGAGGCCTCGCAGGAGCGGGTGGCCACCCGCTGCGCTGAGGTTGCTGAGGGCTTGGGGCGGGACCTGCCTGCACACCATTGTCTGGTCTTCGGCGGCTTCGTCGCTGGCCGCGACCTCGTCGAGATCGAGGCGGTGAACGTCCGCGAGGCCAAGGCCCGGCTCCTCGTGCGCACCACAGGGGGCGAGTCGGTCATGGACTTTGTCAAAGAGGACGGCGACTGGCGGCTGGACCTGGAGTCCAGCCTGGAGCTATCAAAGGTGGGGTACAATGTCGGAGGGTAGGGACACCGACCTGACCGTGGACGGAGGACCGGAGCAGAGGCGTTTTCCGCGAGCTGCAGAGGCGCATCGACTCTTCCTGATCCACGGCACCGAGCGGTTCCAGGCCGAGACCATAGACCTCAGCAAGTCCGGAATGCTGGCCGCGTGTCCGGTGATCCCGCCGACGCTGAAGAAGGGCTCGAGCGTGCTGTTCGAGCTGGTGTGGAGCCCGGAGCCCGAGGCAAATACATTCATCAAGGGGACCATCGTCCGGGTGATCCGCGACTCGGACTACGACACCGTCCTGCTGGGGGTCGAGTTCAACGAGGCACTGGCCCGGGGCCCGGAGGCCCTGCGTGGTTTCCTCGAGAAGGTCCTCGGTATCGAGCACGGCGCGGTTCGCGTCGTCAAAGACAAGCAAGGACGCAAGTCGCTCATCTTCGACTTCGAACCGGTGCACCGCGAAGGCGATGAGCGTCTCCGTGCCTTGCAGAGCAGCCTCTTCCAGAGCGTAGACGATCTGGAGGAAGCCGACCGGCTCCTCGAGGGCTTCGGCACCGGCGAGCGCCTCTTCTCACCGGAGGACACCAGCCCCACCCCTGCGGAGTCCGGACCGGCGGCTCCTCCGGACAACCCCCCCAAAAAGGCGTCACCGACTCCGAGCGCCAGGCCGTCCCTCCTCAAGTCCCTGATCCCCACCTTCGGAAAGGCCGAGAAAGGAGGTGAACTGATCCCCCCGGATCGGAGCCGCACCAGCGTCGCCAATATCGAGGGTCTCGACATCGAATTCCACATCGAAGGCAAGAAGCGGGGGGCACGGGCGGTCCGCCTGTACTGCGCCGGCATCAAGTGCGAGGTCGATGATGGCCTGCCGGAGCTCTACCGCAGCGTAACCATCATGATCCCGGGCATGAGCGGAAAGAAGAGCGCTGTGATCCTGAATGGGGACATCACCCGCGTTCGCCCCAACCCTGACTCCGACGAAGCAGGGATCTTCGAGGTGCGCCTCTCCCTTAGGAACGAGACGACGATGCTGAACACCTATCGAAAGTTGGTGGAGCAGTTGTCGATCGGCGAGGGCTGATTCCTCAACCCGGTTTCTTCAGTCTCCCCAAGAGCGCCGACAGC
>CAZNWW010000811.1:0-2114 GCA_964576155.1 uncultured Myxococcales bacterium
CTGCGCATGATGGGGGGCCTCTTCAACCTCGTCCTCTCCCCTAGCGACTCCTTCTTCCTTGTCGGCCTGGTCACCATCTGGGGCAATGCGCTGGGAGGGTACCTCCTGGGGTACTACCTCACCCGTAGCCCCCTGGCCGCAACCCTGCCGGGGCTCGCTCTCTCCTTGAGCGGCATGGCCGCGTGGTCCCTGAACACCGGCAACCTGGAGTACGGCTTCTTCGGCTGGCTATGCCTGCACCTGCTCTTCCTCCTCCGGCTCCTGGACTCAGGACGGTTGCGGGACGGGATCCTTTGCGGCCTCTTCGGCGCGCTCGCTGTCTGGACCCACTTCGGGATCTTCTTCCACCTGCTGCTCCTTGATGTGGTCCTCGTCGGGATCCGTTGGAGACTCGTAACGCGGCGCTGGCTCGTCCTGGCCGCGACCGTCGCACTGGCCGTGCTCCTGCTGGTCCCGGCGGCGGTGTCGCTGATCAACGCCCATGAGTCGCCCGAGATGCGCGACAAGATACTGGAACAGGCGAACGCCCGCTTCGGCGGCGGGCTGGTGACGACCCGGAACAACAGCCGTGTATTGGAGGCCTACCTTCCCTGGTGCGACACCGACCACCCGACGGACGCCGTGATCCCGATCGGACTCTTCCTGCTGGCGCTGGCGGGGGTGGCCATGATGACCAGGGGAATCTTCGAGTGGTGGGGGCTCGCGCTGCTCTTCTTCGTGCTCACCTTGGGTCCATACCTCAAGATCGAGGGAGAAGGAGGACCCCAGATCCTCCTCCGACTCCCGTTCTACTACCTCCATGAGTACATCCCCTTCTACGACCATGTCCGCTTCCCCCACCGCACCGTTGGCCTCTCCATCCTGGCGCTCGGAGTCGCCGCGGCCCTGACGGTGCGACGAATGGGCAGGTTGGCGAGGGGGCGATGGACCCGCTGGGTGCCGCTGGTCCTGGTCTCGGTCGTCGCGGTCGAGATGATGACCACCTGCCCGCTTCAATCTGTGGACCGGAGGCCGGTGAACCACGTTGTGGAAGCCCTGGCGGACAGCCCCCCCGGCGGCGTGATCGCCCTGCCCATGGACTTCGGGGTCCTGGACTCAGTTCACCTTCGCAACCAGACCGTCCACGAGCATCCGCTCATGAACGGCGTCTTCCCCCGCTATCTGGGTCGGGCCAACCCTGGCCGCGCCCTGATCCACGACAACAGTCTCCTCGCCGAGATCTGGCGACGACAACGTCGCGCGCTGCCGTATGGTTGGAGGCGCCAGGGCATTGCGTTTCCCGATATCGAAATGGCTGAGTCCCCCACACTAGACGCTTCGGTGATCCAGGAGGCGCGGGCCGAGTTGCGGAGCCACGACCTCCAGTTCGTGCTGCTGCATCGCCGCATGCGGGTGTCCTCGGGGATGATATGCGAACTGCTGCCATCCGCGGGACTGGAGCGCTTCCTCGACGAAACCCTGGGCCCCCCCGTGGTAGCGAGCCGGGACGTGCGGCTCTACCGTCTCTGATTGGCATGGGCTGCACCACAACCAGGGAACCTTGTCCCAGATGCAGGTATCCGTCAAGAGTCCTTGCCTCTGCAGTCACTATCGTACTATAGTCGGTCACGGATGTGTCACAGGAGGTGAACTATGCGTGAAATGATGATGGCAGCCTTGGTATTCACTCTCGTCACGGGCTGTAACTACAAGACCGAACCGGAACCGGACGAATTCCCAGTCGCCGAGTTGAACACGAAGTACACGGTCATGCTGGAAGACACAGAGAAAACCACGGAGACCCTGAAGAAGGAGTTGGCGGATGGTAAGCCGACGGTCTTGAACGTAGAACACGCGGCCCTCCTCAAGACGATCCAGGAGTTCGAGTTCGAGGCTAACCTCGAAGCCCCGAAGAGGTTGAAGGCGACTAAGCTCTTCGCTAGCCTGGAATACCCCAGGGCCATAGCGAACAACATCGTCGAAGTGCTCAAGAAGCTAAATAAAGCAGAGGAGGTGGACGAGAAAGCCGTGTCCGACCATTGTAGAGAATTCGAGCGCATCCTCGGACTCTTCCGGCGGTTCGGAAACGAAAGTCTTCCTGAAATAGTCGAACTGACCGCAATCTGGCCCGAGCT
>CAZNWW010000812.1:0-2114 GCA_964576155.1 uncultured Myxococcales bacterium
AAGTGCAAGGAGGAGCCGTCGGCCGAGGGCTGCGAGAACTACCATCAGGTCAAGCAGGCCTGCGCCCGGCAGTGCTACGTCGCCTCCAAAGGGGACAACAAAAACCCACAGGCCAAGAACTCTTACGTCTGCACCAGCCCCTACGGCACCGCGGATTGGGGCAACCGCTATATCCGCCTGGCGGAGATGTTCGGCCCCAACGGCGTGGTCTCGAACATGTGCGCAGAGGAGGGCATCAGCCCTGCGCTGGAGACCGTTGCGGAGCTGATCATCAAGCGCGTCACCAAGATCTGCTTGCCTCGCCACGTGAAGGAAGCCGAGCGTATCACCATCACCCGCAGGTTCGAGGATGAGAACGGTGATTGGGTCAAGGATAAGCTCATCGAGGGTGAGGACGCCGATTACCGCATCGAGTTCCCGACCCAGGATTGCTGCTTCCCTGACGACAAATCCGGGGAGTGCACCGGCACCCTCAAGGCCGTGACCTTCAACGACGTGCTCGACCCGAGCTGGGAGATCGAGTTGAAATACGAGGCCGATCTGGGCGCCTACTAGCCCGCCGGCCCCCGACCCCTCCCCCAACACCGTCCGAGCGAGGAGAACCGTTGCCACGCCCCGTCAAGCTCGTCCTGCTCTGGCACATGCATCAACCCCCGTACGAGGATCCTCTCCTGGGAGAGTTTGTAATGCCCTGGGGTCTGGTCCACGCCATGCGGGATTACCTGGACATGCCCGCGCTCTGCCGTGAGTTGGGGGCCCCGGCGACCTTCAACCTCGTGCCCTCCTTGCTGAAACAGATGGACCGCTATGCCACCGGGAAGCTCCGGGATCGGTTCCTCGCCGTAACCCTGAAGCCCCCCTCCCGGCTGACGGATGCGGAGCGAGCGTTCCTGGTGAAAAACTTCTTCGAGCTGCACCAGGAGACCATGGTGCGGCCGTACCCCCGATATCGGGAGCTCGCCCGACGGGCCCAGATGGTGCCGGACCCCGAGGGCCGATGGAAGGTCTTCTCCGAGGCGGATCTGCGGGACCTCCAGGTCTGGTACTTCCTCACCTGGACCGGGGACAGCCTGCGCAGGGAGCCCGCGGTAGCCGCGCTCCTCGAGAAGGGGCGAGACTTCTCACAGCAGGACAAGCGGGACCTCCAAAAGGCGGTGATGGACTTCCTGGGGCAGATCGAGCCATTCTACCGGGAGGGCGTCGCCGCTGGGGAGATCGAGGTGAGCTTCTCTCCTCTCTACCACCCGATCCTGCCCCTTCTGGCCGGCACCGAGGCAGCCCGGACAGCGGATCCCGGGTGCGCCATGCCCCTGGAGCGCTTCCACTACCCCCAGGACGCACAGGCTCAGGTCCATCTGGCCAAGGCCGAGATGTCCCTGCGCATGGGGCGGCCGCTGCGGGGCGTGTGGCCGCCTGAAGGGTCCGTGTCCCCGGATGTGGTACGCATGCTCGCCGCCGAGGGGGTCGAGTGGATTGCGACGGACTCCGAGATCCTGGCCGGGAGCCTTGACACCGGGCTGAGCAACGGAGCGCTCTACCGTCCCTGGAAATACGAGGATGTGACGTGCTTCTTCAGGGACCATCGGCTGTCGGACCTCATCGGCTTCGTATACTCAAAATGGGATCCCTACGATGCGGCCGCGCACTTCGTCGGCGAGCTGACGGATATCGCTGACGGGTTCCCTCTGGACGGCGCCCCGGTGGTCACCGTGGCCCTGGACGGGGAGAACGCCTGGGAGCACTACGACTGCGGTGGCTATCGATTCCTGCGGATCTTCTACGAAGCTCTCCTGGCTTCGGATCGTGTGGAGTTGACCACACCCTCTCTGCTGCTGGATGCGAACCAGGAATGCGGCAGGTTGGAGCACCTGGCGACGGGATCCTGGATCAGCGCGAACTTCTCCACGTGGATCGGCGATCCGGTGAAGAACCGGGCCTGGGAGATCCTCACCGCGGCCCGCCGAACCCTGGAGCAATGGCTCGAAGACTCGAACCCTGACATCGAAACCCGGACCCGGGTCATGGACCTCGTGTTTCGCGCGGAGGCCTCGGACTGGTTCTGGTGGTTCGGTGAGGGGCATTCCTCGTCCTTCGACATGGAGTTCGACCAGCTC
>CAZNWW010000813.1:0-2113 GCA_964576155.1 uncultured Myxococcales bacterium
TACACCGACGCGGCGCCGTACGGGATCACAGCGGCCGGCCACGTAGCGAAGGGCGCACCGGGGGCCGTCAGGACCGCGGCCCAGAGCACCGCAGGGGTGACCACGAAGGTCACCAGGTCCGAGAGAGAATCGAGCTGCCCCCCGATGGGGGAGGACGCGTTCAGGAACCGGGCCGCGGTGCCGTCGAGCTTGTCCATGATGACGCAGAGGAGGATCAGCCAGGCCGCGTCTTCGAAGCGCCCGTTGGCCACAGACAGGAGGGCCCAGACTCCCAGGAGAAACCCAAGGGAGGTGATCGCGTTGGGGATCACTGAACGCAGGGACGACATCGGGCCTCCATGGAACTGAAACTCCGGGCCATAATCGCACGGCGCGCCCGCCCGCGTCAACCCGCGGCGACCGCACGCGTGTTGACTCCTGCGGGCTCTATTGCTACACCGGATCCATGAGCAGATACTGCCCGGAATGCGACTCGGACCTCCCCGCTGGATACCTTCGGTGTCCCACGTGCGGCCACGAGGGAATCGAGACCCCGAGCGAGGATCGCGTCGGCGAGGTCATCGACGGCCGGTACACGATCAGCCGGGTTCTGGGTCGGGGCGGCATGGGAGTGGTCTATATCGCCCGCCAGAAATACCTGGACCGGGACGTAGCCCTGAAGGTGCTCCGCCGTGAGCTCACGGCGGACGGGGGCTACGTGAAGCGCTTCCTCCGGGAGGCCCGCGCTGTAGCATCCCTCAAGAACCCGCACACCATCACCGTCTACGAGTTCGGGATCACCCCTGACGGCGAACTCTACTTCTCAATGGAGCTCCTCGAGGGGATCTCCCTCGGCGAGCTCCTCCGTCGGGACGGACCCCTCCCGACGGAGCGGGTCATTGCTATTCTCGGCCAGGCCTGCGAGTCCCTGGCCGAGGCCCATGCCAAGGGGATCGTCCACCGGGATCTGAAGCCTGACAACCTGTTCATAGGCGTGGACAACAGCGGCGAAGAACTCGTCACGGTGCTGGACTTCGGCATCGCCAAGTCGATCGGGGAGGCCGAGCGGCTCACCGCGACGGGCATGATCTGCGGGACGCCCCACTACCTGAGCCCGGAGCAGGCCAGCGGCGTCGATCTGACCCCACAGGCAGACCTCTACGCGCTGGGCACGATCTTCTTCGAGATGCTCACAGGGCGGACCCCCTTCCTGGGCACGGCGTTGGTGCAGGTCCTCATGGACCAGGTGCGAACCCCGCCACCTCGGCTGAGGGATACCAGCACAGCCCCGTCCGTGTCCGAAGCGCTTGACGCGTTCGTGACCCGAACCCTGGCCAAAGACCCGGCAGACCGCCCGGAGGGCGCGGAGGCATTCCGGCGGGAGATGGAGGGCGCTGCTGCGGGGGAGGCTCCGCCGGGAACGGACGGAGATTCGGGGCTGCACCCAAAGGGCATCAGTTTCGCACGAGCGGAACTGCGTCCGCTCAGCTCAGCTACAGAGCCCCTCCCACGGGGGGAGGCGGAGATGACCGCCGAGACCCTGGTGGCAGACACCACCGGGATGAACCTCGTGGTTCCTGGACGAAGTCCCGTGCGGTGGATCATCCCGCTCGTGCTGTTGGTTCTGGTCGCAGGAGCGCTGGCGCTCTGGCGTCCGTGTGGGAGACGACGGACATCGCGGTCGAGATCCCTGCCGCAACGGACGTCACCGATACATTGTCAACAACCTCCTCCGGGGGTGGCGACGCCGACGCGTCGCCGGGGGAGACGGAGGCCGCGGTCGTCGAGATCCCTCCAACCCCCGACGTGGTCTTCGACGTGGTCCTGGATGTGGTACCGGACGTGGTACCGGATGTGGTACCGGACGTGGTCCTGGACGTGGTCCCGGATGTGGTCCCGGATGTGGTCCCGGACATTGGCCCCGACCTTGCCCCCGACATTGCCCCCGACATTGCCCCCGACATTGCCTTCGACATTGTCCCTGACGTCGTCCCTGACGTCGTCGCCGACGTTCCGTCGGCTCCTGTCGGGGCTGAAGCCCCTCCCACAAAAATCAAGCCTGAACCCGAGCCTGAACCCGAGCCTGAACCCGAGCCTGAACCCGAGCCTGAACCGAGCGACTCCCTTTTCGGCC
>CAZNWW010000814.1:0-2113 GCA_964576155.1 uncultured Myxococcales bacterium
TCTCCGAGGAACGCGCAGAGCTCATCTGAGGGGTCATGCGTGCCATCCGCACTACCTTCGTGCTCGCCCTGCTTCTAGCCGCCCGATGTGGTCCCGGGGAGACCACCCGCGACCTCGAATTCTGTGAGGTCGGCACCTGGCGGACCTGCGTCAGCGATGATCACCGGTGGGGTCGGCGCCACTGCACCCCCGATGGATGGGATACGATCTGCCTTCCTCCCCCCTGCACCCCGGCCGACACGGAGGCCTGCACCACCCCCTGCGGGTCCGCAGCGGTGCACGTCTGTGAAGATGACGGGTGGTGGGGGCCCTGCGAGGGCGTAGAGATCTGCGACGGCGAGGACGACAACTGTGACGGCGAGACCGACGAAGGCCTCGAGGAGGTCTGCCACTGCGGTTTCCGCTGGGGCGTGCGGACCTGCCAGGCCGGCGTATGGCTGCAGTGCGACACCGGGCACAAGGGAGTGCCGGAGGTGTGCAACGGGGAGGACGACGACTGCGACGCTGACGTGGACGAGGACCTGCAGCGCCCGTGCCAGACAGTTTGTGAAGAGGGCTTCGAGGCCTGTGATTTCGGCGTCTGGGTGGATTGCACGGCGCGCCCCCCGACCGAAGAGGTCTGCAACAACATCGACGACGACTGCGACGGGGAGACCGACGAGGAGCAGCCTGAGCAGGAATGCGGTATCGGCCAATGCCACCGGATTCTCGCTACCTGCGCCGCGGGCGTGCCGGTGTGGTGCGACCCCCTGGAGGGCGCGGTCAAAGAGGTCTGCGACGCCAAGGACAACGACTGCGACGGGGAGACTGACGAGGACGCATTGTTCTGCTGCGAGCCCGGCGAGATCCGGACCTGCTCCTCCACAGAGGGGGCCTGCCTCGTGGGGATCTCCGAATGCGACGGCGACGGCACCTGGGGCGCTTGCACCGGGAAGGTCCCTGAGCCTGAGCTTTGCGACGGCGAGGACAACGACTGTGACGGCGAGACCGACGAGGGAGAGCCTGGGATCAACGCCGTGTGCGGCTCTGACTTCGCGCTGTGCAAGTCGGGGATGACCGGCTGCGTAGCCGGGGCGACGGAGTGCCTCGGCGATATCCCCGGAGTCGTCGAGGTTTGCGACGGCAAGGACAACGACTGCAACGGCTACACCGACGACGGCCTCCTGGATCTGGTGGAGCCCCTCGAGCCCAACGACTCCTGCCAGGCCGCCGCAACCCTCAGCCCCATCCCCAGCGCGGAGGGCGCGTTCAACCTCTATCCCTGGACCCTCTACGCAGCAGACGGTGGGATGGACGTGGACTGGTTCGAGATCATCCCCCTGATCCAGATCGAGCCCCCAATGCCCGGTGATACTCCGGTCCTGGTCCTCGACCTCTCCGTCGCCCTGGACGACCCGAAGGACACCGACGTGCAGCTCTGCTACTCCAAGGTCGGCTGTAAATCCGTCACCGATCTCAAATGTCCCGAATACGACGCCTTCTCCCTGACCTGGCAGCGGCTCTGGAACACCACCGCGCCACCCCCCCGAACCCACCTCCGCATCTCCGGCCCCCCCTCCTGCCAGCCCTATGTCCTGGCGATCCAGTTCCAGGTCGGCTACCTCCCCCAAGGCCTCGACTGGATCGGCACAGAGGGATTGCCCGAGCCGTAGGGGCGTTGGCCACGAGTGCCAAAAAATCTCATGCCTTGCTGATGTCTGGACCGTTGTCGTACAGAATCTGTTTGACAGCGGTAATAGGTCGCGCGAATAAATAATTAATCGAATGTGTGAGAATGGGGGTCCAGGTCTGGTCTGAAGACGCTGGTAAACACCCCATGGCCCGAGGAGGAACGATATGCGTAGCAACCTGACCATCATCTCCTTGATCGTCGCTTCTTGCGTCGGATGCGACATCGCCCCGACCGAGTCCGTAGATGTCTGTGATTCCGGTGCGTGGCGCGTTTGTGTCACCGACGAACTCACCTGGGGTCGACGCTTCTGCGGCGACGAAGGCTGGGGGCAGGTCTGCCGTCACAGGGAGTGCAAACCGGACGCGGAGTTAGACTGTCTCACCTCTTGTGGAACCACGGGGACCCGGATTTGCGAGGCCGACGGATTCTGGGGGGTGTGCA
>CAZNWW010000815.1:0-2111 GCA_964576155.1 uncultured Myxococcales bacterium
CCTTGTTGGGGGAGGTGCCCGAAGGGCGGAGGGGGGATGAACCCGTGCAGAGATCCATGCGACTCTCCTTGCCCTACACTCACGCAGCACGCAAACTCTAGGCTGGACTCTCGGGAGGCCCCGTGCCGAGCAAGAAAGACCGCATCCTCCTGATTTCGCCGCCCGCGGCGGTGGGGCCGGATTGGATCGACTACCCCGAATGGGCGGGCCTGGGGATGATCCAACTGGCCGGCGCGCTGCGCGCCGGGGGCGGCACGGTGCACCTCCTGGAGGCCCGGGCCCGACCCGGCGCCGGGGCCACCCCGCGGCGGGGGGGCGGCTGGCTCGTGGGCGCGCCCGCCGGTACCTGGCGGGAGCCCCTGGAAGACGCTGACTTCGATCTCGCCCTGGTCCACTGGACCCCCTTCCACGCGGCCCACGTCGTGGATCACGGGCTGTGGGAGCTCCTGGCCACGCTGCGGCGGCGGCGCCCGGACGCACGGATCGGCCTCGTGGAGGCCCACGTGGGAGGCATGCACCATGTGGAGATCGACGGCGATGCCCTCCTCTCCACCTACCCCCACGCAGATTTTTTTACTAAACACGAGGCGGAATCAACAATGGCCTCGGGGGATTGGCGCTCCATGCAGGGAGTCGTCTCCGGCGCGCCAGCGGTGGACCTGGACGCGCTCCCTCTCCCCGCGTGGGATCTGGTGGATCCCGCTGCCTTCGACAGCTTCCTCGCCGGCTACCTGGCGGCCACACGAAAGGTGAACCCTTTCCGGATCCGGCCGGGATCCCGGCCCGCGCTCCTCTCCCGGGGCTGCCCCTACGACTGCGCATTCTGCACCAGCGGTCCGCCGGCCGCAGGTCCCGGCGGGCGCCGCTATCGTGCCCTCTCTCTTGCCAGAGCGAACGAACTGCTGGAGCGGCTCAGCCGCCACGGCGCCCGCCACGTGGTGATCCTGGACGACGCGGCCAACGTTCGGCCGGATTTCTCCGACGTCCTGGAGACGATCCTGGCCCGGGATCTCGTCTTCGACATCCCGAACGGCCTCCGCGCGGATCGGCTGGACCGATCGACCATCGAACTCCTGGTGCAGGGCGGCGGACCGATCTCGATCTCCGCGGAGAGCGCGGCCCCCAGGGTCCAGGAGGAGATCATCGGCAAGGGCGTGGACCAGGACGCGGTGGAGCAGGTGGCCGCCTGGACAAAGGAGGCGGGGGGCCGGCTCCTGATCCACTGGATGGTTGGCCTCCCCGGAGAGCGCCGGGACGAGACCCGCAACACGATCTCCGCCGCCCAAGGATTCCTGGACCGCTTCGGCGCTGTCCCCCTGATCCAATACGCAACCCCCCTCCCCGGCGCTCCCCTGGGAGACGGGCCGGTCGCGCCCGGCGGCTTCGAAGACCCCGCTGCGGCCATGCGCGACGGTCCGCGCTGGATCCCCGACGGGGCCACCCGCGAGGAGGTGGTCTCCGCGGTGAGCCTGCTGCGGGAGCGGGCCCGCCACACCACGCCGAGCAAGGTGATCGTCAACATCACCTATCGCTGCAACAACCACTGCCGCTTCTGCGCCGTGGGGAACCGGATCCAGGAAGACCTGCCCTTCGACGAGATCAAGACCCGCCTCCTGGAGCACCGCGCAGGGGGAGTCGAGCTCCTGGACCTGGACGGCGGAGAGCCCACCCTGGTGCCCCGCCTCCCGGAGCTGATCCGGTGGGCCCGGGAGCAGGGTTTTCGGCGGGTGAACGTCACCACCAACGGCAGGACCCTGGCCAACCCGGGCACCGCCGGGCGCCTCGCCGCCGCCGGCCTCACGGACCTCCTGATCTCTCTCCACGGGCCGTCCGCGGAGATCCACGACGACCTCACCATGACCCCGGGCTCTTTCGAGCAGACCACCCAGGGGATCATCCACGCGGTGCAGGAATGCGGCGATGAGGTGGATCTGGGGGTCAACGCCACCATAGCGCAGGGCAACGCGGACCACCTGGAGGAGACCGCGGCCCTGGTCCACAGCCTGGGCGTGGGACGCCTGAACCTCCAGTTCCTCACCCCCTTCGGGCGGGCCCACCGGGATATCGTGCCCGATCCCGGCGCGGCCGCGGAGGCGGTGCGCGGCCTGCTC
>CAZNWW010000816.1:0-2110 GCA_964576155.1 uncultured Myxococcales bacterium
CCGGGGGGCTCTGCCAGACCGGGGTCTGCGTCTGCGGCCCCTCCTGCGAGGGCAAGGCCTGCGGCGACGACGGGTGCGGCGGCTCCTGCGGGTCCTGTCAGGTCGGCTTTCACTGCGAGGGAGACGCATGTATCGAGGGGACCTTCACCTGCGGCCAGATCCTCCAGTGTATAGCGAACAGCTCGAATCCGAATGGCTTTGTCTATAGCTGCATCGCCCAGAGCAACGCAGAGGCCCAGTACCTCGCCAACGTGCTCAAGGAGTGCATCGTGGACATCTGCGACGAAGGCTCCCCGCCCGACTGCTGGCTGGAGGCAGCGCAGACGGCCTGCACCGAGCAGTTCTCAGCGTGCACGGTGGACTCCTGAAGGGGCTGGAATGATCCTCGCTTTATACTACTCGGATCGGTCTTCATCCCGATCCTCCTTTTCCTTCGATTTCTGGCCACCCTGGCGCCTGAGGAGACTCGAAATAGCGTCGGAATCAGTCTGATCGAGCGGCGTTCGCCCGCCCTTGAGTTCTGCGTTGACCTTCGCTCCTTTCTCCAGGAGCAGCTTCACCACCCCGGATTTTCCCGCATAGAACTTCGCCTTATCTGTGGGGTGGCTCGGGAACATGTCGCCGTCGATTACGCAAAGGCTGGAAGCGGCCTCGTGGAGCGGAGTGTCCAGGAATTCGGGAACTGCCGCGTTCACGTCCGCACCTCGCTCGATCAGGAGCAGGGTGATGATCTCTTTATGGTTCCCATTCGCAGCGAAATGCAGGGCTGTCCACCCGGCCTTGGCGCGGGCATCCACCGTCGCTCCATGTTCGATCAGCAGAGCTGTGATGTCCTTATGCCCTTCGTAAGCGGCCAGGTGCAGGGGCGCTGCACAATCCCCGCGTATATCGGTAGGGGAGGCGCCGCTGTCGAGCAGCCCCTGCACTCAGGTTAGATCATTGCTCTGAATCGCCTGGAAGATCTCGGGCTCGGTGCCGCCGTCCGCTGCTGCACCAATCGAAAAGAGGATCATCAGCACCACTACCATAGGTATTCGTCGTCTCATCCGTCAATTCCTCGGTCTGGTTACGCTAAAGCCCCTGATCCTGATTCTCCGCCTGTAGACAGATTATTCGAGGAGGGCTCCTCGGCTGTCAAGGTCCTCGACTTCTGAGTCTGGGTTTGTCGGTGAGCCCGATCTCCTGTAGAATAATGGCGATTCTGGAACCGATTCCGGACGTTGGACCCACCCACCCAGGACCGGAGGGATGCGATGAGAGACGGTGATATTCTCTCCTGGGCAGTTTGCACTTGCTGGATCCTGATGGCCATCGGCGCGTGTTCACCCGGGTCTTCCGAATCCGGGGATGTCGGATCCACGGATGGATCCGTCGAGGTGATCTGGGGGGACGCTGGGTCCGATTGGGCCACGGTCCCGGACGTCCCGTCGGACTGGATCATGGCGGAGGTCGCCGACGCGGCGGCCGGTGAGGTCACCGACCTCTGGGAAACGGCGTCCGTGGATGCGGGGGTGTGTCTCGTTGAGGGGGGCTTCGGCTGTTCTTGCGGAGGGCCCGACGATTGTCTGGAGGGATGGTGCGTCGACAGCCCCGACGGGAAGGTCTGTACGAAGACATGTCTCGAGGAGTGCCCCCAAGGCTGGGGATGCGTCCACGTGGACACCGGGGCAGACCCCATCTTCATCTGCCTGCCCTCCCACTTGTGGATCTGCAGGCCGTGCACAGCCAGCGCGCAGTGCACCGAGGGTCTGCCGGAGGGTGAGGACCGCTGCGTGGTCTTCGGGACCCAGGGCGCCTTCTGCGGCGGCGCTTGCGCGGTTGACGATGATTGCCCGGCGGGCTTCCTCTGCCAGGAGATGGAGACCACCGAGGGTGGCTTCTCAGGCCAATGCGTCCCCGAGGGTCTCGAGTGTGTGTGTACCGACAAGCACACCGATGCAGGCAGCACGACCTTCTGCAAGAACCAGAACGGGTTCGGGGTCTGCGATGGCGAGCGCACCTGCACCCCGGATGGGCTGAGCCCCTGCGAGGGACCGATCCCGTCCCAGGAGCTGTGCAACGGGGCCGACGACGACTGTGACGGCGAGGTCGACGAGGACGTGGTGCCCTT
>CAZNWW010000817.1:0-2109 GCA_964576155.1 uncultured Myxococcales bacterium
TGCGGGCCAGTGTCAGGGCGGAGTCCCCGCCGACTGTGACGACGACAACACCTGCACCGACGACTACTGCGACGTGGTCGTGGGGTGCATCCACGTGGCCAACACGGACCTGTGCAACGACCTGGACGCTTGCACCGCGAACGAGTTCTGCGCCGGCAGCGTCTGCGGCGGCGGGGTGCCCATCATCTGCGACGACCAGAACCTGTGTACCGACGACGGGTGTAACGCGCAGACCGGGTGCGACTACACACCCAACGACGACGCCTGCACCGACGGGAACGCATGCACTGGCGGCGACCAATGCGCGGACAGCGCGTGCGTGCCGGGGGACGCGTTGGTCTGCGACGACCAGAACGTCTGCACCGACGACGCCTGCGAATCGAACACGGGCTGCGTCTACACGCCGGTACAGGACAGCACCGTCTGCGGCGCGGAGATGCACTGCGAGGCCGGTGAATGCGTCAACGACTGTGAAGTGGTGAGCGGCTCCCAGACCTTCAACCCGACCCAGACGGTGGTGAACTTCTCGGTGCCGGACTGCATCGAATCCATCATCATCGAGGCCTGGGGAGCCCAGGGCGGCAAGAACAACCCCTGCTCTCAGCAGGGCGGCAAGGGCGCCCGCATGAAGGGCACCTTCGGCGTCGCCTCCGGCGAGCTCCTCGAGATCGTGGTCGGCCAGCGGGGCAAGGATCGGGGCTCCGACACTTCGAACCAGTCCGGCACCGGCGGGGGCGGCTCCTTCGTCTGGAAGAGCGTCGGCAACGAGCTGATGATCGCTGCAGGCGGCGGCGGCGGCGGCGCTATCTGCACCAGCGGCGGCAGCCCGGGCTACGCCACGGGCATGGACGGGGTCACCGGAAACTGCGGCACCAAGGAGACCACCAACACCAACTCAGGCGGATGCAACGGGGCCAACGGCACCGTCAGTCCCTGCTTCGGCAAAGGCTGGAACGCGGTCCTCCAGAACCCCGCCGGGAGCGGCAGCGGGGGCGAGCAGGGCGGCTACGGGGGTGGCGGCACCGTGGGCAGCAGCCACGGCGGCGGCGGAGGAGGCGGCTACGGCGGCGGCGGCTGCAAGCCCTACACCGGCAACCCCGCGGCCGCGGGCGGCGGCGGAGGCTCCTTCAACGAGGGCAGCGCACAGGAAGGGGACAAGGGCGTCAAGACCAACGATGGTCAGATCATCATCTCCTGGGGCCAGTGATAGCGGGGAGCTGCGGCGCCACGAGACGACACAGACCTGGTGGAAGCCTGAACAAGGAGACCCCATGAGCTACGAGAGCCTGCTTCACGAGATGGTCTCGACGACCCCGACGGACTACTGGAATGACTCCTGCGCCCTCTCTGAGTTGAAGTATGCAATCTCCCACGGCGCGGTGGGCGCGACCACCAATCCCTCCATCGTCCTCTACGTCCTGAAGAAGGAGATGGAGCGATGGCAGGATAGGATCCCGGAGATGATCCGTGAGGATCCTGCGGCCGGGGAAGTGGATATCGCCTGGCGCCTCGTCGAGGAGATGGCCAAAGACGGCGCGGCCCTCCTGCGGCCCGTCTTCGAGCGGGAGAAGGGCCTCAAGGGTCGCCTGAGCGCGCAGACCAATCCCCAGCTCTACCGGGACGCGGACGGGATGACCATCCACGCCAGGCGCCTGGCGTCCATCGCCCCCAACATGCAGGTGAAGCTCCCGGCTACCGCCGCGGGGATCCGGGCCATGGAGGAGGCGACCTTTCATGGGGTCAGCGTCAACGTCACTGTCTGCTTCACCGTATCCCAGGCGGTGACCTGCGCAGAGGCCATCGAGCGGGGCCTCGAGCGCCGGAAGAACGCGGGCCTGCCCACGGAGGAGATGGCCCCTGTCTGCACGGTCATGGTCGGCCGCATCGAGGACTGGCTGGACGTGATCGTCAAGCGGGACGGCGTGATGGCGGATCCCGGCGCTATCCCCTGGGCCGGCGTGGCGGTGTTCAAGCGGGCCTACGGGATCTTCCGGGACCGAGGATTCCGGTCGCGCCTGCTGGCCGCAGCCTACCGCCATGATCTGCACTTGACGGAGCTTATCGGGGCGGACGGCGTTCTTACCATGACGTATGACTGGCAGGTCCGGT
>CAZNWW010000818.1:0-2106 GCA_964576155.1 uncultured Myxococcales bacterium
AAAGAACGGCAGAATGTCTACCCCACACGGATCTTGGTGTCAACTCTTTCTTAGGGCTCCCTATATGCAGATTCGGACGGTGATCCGAACGTGGGCGCGGGACGTTCGCACGCTCACGTCTGGGATATGTCCACCTCGTTGCCGTGGCCTTGTTGGATGCTGCGCCTCCGGCGCGGCTATGCTATCGTGCCCGCATGATTCGCACGACCATCTTGTTGCTCCTCCTCGCTGGCCTGACAGCTTGTGCGCCGTCACGGGCCGAGGTAGCAGAGGAGGCCTTGACCGCTCTGGAGCGGGAAGGGGTGGAGGCGCTGTTGCCCTACCTGACCCGGGACGGCCGGCGGTTCGTGGAGTCGCTGGCTCTCTCGGAGTTCGCGTCGGAGGACACCGGCGAGCCCATCCATTGCCGGGAGGAAGACGGACCGGCCGACGCAGGGTGGCG
This sequence comes from uncultured Myxococcales bacterium, assembly GCA_964576155.1. Lineage (GTDB taxonomy): Bacteria > Myxococcota_A > UBA9042 > CAIXZC01 > CAIXZC01 > CAZNWW01. Next base: position 443 of record CAZNWW010000818.1, read on the forward strand.
CTGGGTGATGTGTGCCCAAGGCGAGAGGACCTTGCGGGTCGCTGTGGTGGACACGGGCCGCGGGCCTCGCCTCGATCCCTTCCGTTGGAGCTTCGAGCTCGACACCGAGATGCTTGGCGAGGGTTCGATCAGGGGGCTGCCGTGATGCGTGGATTGGCCCTCGTCCTTGTTCTGGTGGTCTGCGGCTGCGCCGGGATCCCGGCCGAGCCCGAGGCGGTGGTCGCCGCTGCCCTCGATGCCGCCCGCGATGGCGACCTGGACGGCTTCCTCGAATACTACACACCTGAGGCAGCGCGCGACATCAAGCGGGCCGTCGCTGCGTCGGAGGGATCCGGTTGGGTCCCCGAGGCGCCCTTGCGCCTCCTCACCCCGGGCGTTGCAGTGGAGGCACACAGGGACGGGGACCTCGTGGTGGTCGAGATCCGTGCCCATGAGGCGACGACATGGATCTGTCTGGCGCGTACAGAGCAGGGTTGGCGGATCACCACGGACGAGGCGATAAACGATGGAGAAGGCTGGGTCTGTCGCCCACACCGGACCATCTACGCCCGCACATTCGGAGAGGACGATGCAGCGGAGGAGTGAGGGAGAACTCCGGCAGGAGGTCACGAACGTCTGCAGGCTCATGCACGGACGGGGGCTGATCTCCGCGTACGATGGCAACATCAGCGTCAGGCTCGGGCCTACCCGGATCCTCATGACACCCTCCGGGATCAACAAGGCCTTCATGCAGGCATCGGATCTCGTTGTCATGGATCCCCTGGGGCGGACCCGACCCGGGGGCGCCCGCCCGTCGTCGGAGTACCGGATGCACCTTGCGGTGTACGAGGCTCGAGAGGATGTGGGCAGCGTGATCCACGCACACCCGCCCCATTGCATTGCGTGCACCCTCACGGGGATCCCCATGGACGCCATGGTGCTGCCGGAGACTGCGTTCCTGCTGGGCGCGGTGGCGACGGTCCCCTACGAGACACCCGGGACCGACGCGTTCGCGGACGCGCTGCTTCCCCACCTCCCCAACCGCTCGGCGCTCCTCCTGGAGCGGCACGGATCAGTGACCCTGGGCGCAGACCTGTGGGAGGCCTACAACCGCCTCGAGGCCCTGGAGCATGTTGCGCGGGTCCTCTTCATCAGCCGCGGCCTCGGTGAGCTCCGTCCCCTGGAGCCGGCGCAGGTAGCGGCCCTCCGGACCGAGGTCTTGTCGAGGGGCCTCCCGTGGCAGTACTCCGGTGAGGCCGCTGCGCCTGCGGATCTGGTTGACGCTATCGCGGAGAAGGTCCTGGAGCGGCTCAAGCGATAGTATCAGAGTTCGACTTCACACAGCAGCGGACGATGGTCCCAATACGAGGTCTCCATGACCGGGGGGATGCCCTCCGTCGCGCCGACGACCACACAGGAGCCGGTGAGCGTGTCGCTGACCACGTGGTCGATGCGGAAGAGCGTCGCTATGGTGGGGGGACCGTCTGGGTCGTCCGAGGAGATGTAGTGGAAGGGCTTCCCGTCGCCGACGTGTTCGTTCCAGACATCCGCGGACGGGTCCATGCCAGCCCAGAGGAAGGGGTCCATGTTCATGTCCCCGGCCACGACGTTCACAGCGCCGAACGCGGCGGGCTTGCCGTCGCCGCGATCCACGAAGGCCTGGGTGAACTGCTCTGCGCGGCAGG
>CAZNWW010000819.1:0-2105 GCA_964576155.1 uncultured Myxococcales bacterium
CGAGTGGTCGTGTCCACGGCCTGGAAGTCGGGGTGCTCGCTGAGGGAGCGGACATAATCACAGCCCGGTCCGAGGAGGAGAGAAGGGTAGGGCCTGATGGTCCCAGCCAGCTCGTTGATCGGGATCCGCTGGAAGTCCGGGCGGACCGACTCTTCCAACATACGGGCGGTGCTGCGGAGATCCTCGAGGTCCAGACCGAGCCAGGCCTCGAGGTGCTCGAGGATAGGTCCGGAGGGGCTCATCTGGAGCATGTGGAACCGGACACCAGGCGCCCCGGACCGGAGGCGGGAGAACGCAGCGTCATGGAGGCGCTCGTTGAGCAGGACGTGGGTCGCAGCTGCATCAACGAGCGCAGCGGCCGCTGCGTCCAGATCTTCATCGATGGGTTCGTAGAGGTACAGGTTGGCGCCGGTGGCCGCGGTGCGCGCCTCCAGGCCGATGCTGAACCAGCTGCACTGCATTCCCCGGGCTCGAACCAGGGCCTGGATGAACGGGAAGTACTCGTTGCGGTAGATCCGCAGCCGGTCCGTGTTGACGATCTCGAGGATGGCGAGACGAGCATTCATGGTCAGGATCATAGTGCGTAGAAAGGGAGTCAGCAACGGGAGGTTGGAGCGGTCCCTCCGGGACCGGAAACTTGTGGGAACGGGGCGCCATGGGAGGATGTGGGCGTACCATTCCGTCCGGAGGTCCAGCCATGCGCCACGCCCGCCTGTCCGTCCCCTTCCTCGCCGTCGTCTTCATCGTCTCGGCCTGCGGAGAGGATCCAGTCGATGCGGGCGGCGCGTGGTACGAGGACACAGGCATCAAGATCGACGGGCCGGCCGGACCGGGCCTCCTCGGGACGCAGGGATCCCTGCCTGCGCTGCCCCCCCTCGGTGGTGCTGAGGTCATGCGGTATGTGGCGGTAGGTCATGCCCTGATCGCCACGGACCGAAACTTCCTGGAGACACGAGGAACTCCCGAGGGTTTCCCCGTCACACGTCTCGGCCTGATCCGTCTCGGTACGACGACGGTCGGCCTCGATCTGCTGGACTGGCGTCGGAAGGACGCGCTGGACCTGCTGCGGATTCGTCGGGACCTGGCTAGTGTGATCCACCTGGATCCCAAGCAGATCTGCGATCGTCGGATTCGGGAGGCCATCCTGGATGCCTCGTCGGAGGTCCTCTCCCTGAGCTTCGCGCCGGGATCGCGGATCCCGCGGAAGATTTCTGCCTGTCTCTCTGCCATCGAAGGGGTGTCGTTGCATCTCCTGGTCCCGGTCGCAGACAGTGCGCTGGTGGTCGAACTCTCCGGGCTCGTTGGACTCGAGACCTTGGTCCTGCGGGCGCCTGATCTGGACGGGGCGGCCGCGGCCGCCATCGGGAGGGCCACGGGGCTTCGGACCCTGGATCTGGGGGCAGCTCAGGTGGGGGGCCCGGATCTCGGCTACCTGGAGAATCTGGAGTCCTTGGAATCCCTGAGCCTCTTCGGGACCCTCGCTGACGACCAGTCCCTGGAGGATCTCCCGAACCCGGAAGGCCTGCGGACCCTGGACCTCGGCTTCACTGCGGTGGGTGACGAAGGCTTGAAGCATCTCGCAGGCCTCGATGAGCTGCGGACCCTGGGCCTCTGGCACACCGGGGTGACGAACGACGGGCTCCGCTCCCTGGCGAACCTGGAGCACCTCGTCTCGCTGGACCTCGCAGGGACGCAGGTCGGCGACGGAGGCATTACGTCCCTCGTCACACATTCCGGGCTGCGACGTCTCGATCTCACCGGGACGAGGATCACCGACGTGGGCCTGGCCACCCTCGCCGCCCTTCCTGCTCTGGAGGTGCTCCGCCTGGGATCCACCGATGTCTCCGACGGAGGACTCCTCTCCCTGGCCGCTTTTCCAAGGCTCCAGCTCCTCGATCTCCGTGGCTGCGCTGTCTCCAACTGTGCTGTGGAGGCGCTGCGAAGAGTGCGGCCGGAGATGGACATTCGGCACATCCGGTGAGTCGGTGACATGGATCCCAGAAGATTCAAACACGCATTAGTACGTTCCCCAGGGCCCGGCTTCGAGGGAGGCCTGACCACCGCAGGGCTTGGCGAGCCCGATCCAGACCTGGCCGGAGCGCAGC
>CAZNWW010000820.1:0-2098 GCA_964576155.1 uncultured Myxococcales bacterium
GTACACACACCCGTCCTGCGAATCACAGGAGTCATCAGTGCAAGGGTTCCCGTCTACACACTGGATCGCGTCGCCAGCCTGACAAATGCCGGCGACGCAGAGGTCCGCGATGGTGCAGACATTCCCGTCATCACAATCGCCCGAGAGCCATTCGTGGATACAGCCTGTCGCAGGGGCGCACGCGTCCAACGTGCAGGGGTTGGAGTCGTCGCAGACCATGGCGACGCCCCCCTGGCAGGTCCCGTTCAGGCAGGACTCACCCATGGTGCAAACGTCACCGTCGTTGCAAAGGAGCGTTGTGTCCTCGTGGACGCATCCCAGGAGCGGGTTACACCAGTCCGTGGTGCAGGGGTTGTCGTCGTCGCAATCCACGATGTCCGTGAACGCACAGGCCTCATCAGCGCAATGGTCCCCGGTGGTGCAGACGTTCCCGTCATCGCATCCTGCTGAATTCGATGTGTGTACGCATCCCTCGCTGGCGTAGCACTCGTCATCGGTGCAGACGTTGGCGTCGTCGCAGTCCTTCTCCCCGGCGCCACTGCATCCGCCCCCGGCGCAGACATCGTCGGTCGTGCATTTATCTCCGTCATCGCAAGCAGCGCTGTTGGGCATGTTGAGGCAGCCATCCAGCGGGTCGCAGGAGTCATCCGTGCAGGGATTCCCGTCGTTACAGACAACAGACTCTCCGGGTTGACAGGTCCCGCCGCCGCAGATCTCGTTCACGGTGCAGGTGTTGCCGTCGTCACAGGGCGCCTCGTTCGAGGCGTGGACACAGCCGATGTCCTGATCACAGCTGTCGTCGGTGCAGAGGTTGCCGTCGTCACATCCAACCACCTGCCCGAGACAGAGCCCCTGGATGCAGGTGTCCTCATCGGTGCAGGGATCTCCGTCGGAGCAGGGAGCGTTGTTGAAGCCGTACTGGCATCCACTCAAGGGGTCACAGGAGTTGTCGGTGCACACGCTCCCGTCGTCGCAGTCTACGGCCTTGCCGGGTACGCAGAGCCCAGCGGTGCAGAGGCCCAACTCGGTGCACGCGTTCAGGTCGTCGCACGGAACCTCGTTCGGCACCTGGACGCAGCCAACGGTCGGATCACAGGAGTCGTCGGTGCACGGGTTTCCGTCCTCGCAGTCCATGGCCGCCCCGTGATCGCACTCACCTTCGACGCAGACATCACCGATAGTGCAGACGTCCCCGTCGTCACAGGGGAGGACGTTGGGCAGGTTCTGGCAGCCCAGGGACGGCTCGCAGGAGTCGTCGGTGCACGGATTTCCATCATTGCAGTTTGCGGCCACACCGCTAACACATTCGCCCTTCTCACAGACATCCCCGACTGTGCAGAGGTCAGCGGTCGCGCACGGGAAGCCCTCGTTGGCCTCGGCGAAGCCGCAGGCGCCGGTCTGCGGATCGCAGGCAGCCTCCAAGCAAGGAGCATCGGTTCCTTGGGGATCGTCACATTCGATCAAGGTGGACGGATCCACCTCACATTGGTGCGGTAAGACCTCGAGGTTGCAGACCAGGATCCCATTGCAGAGATCCCCGTCCTCGAGCTTTCCGCAGTCGTCGTCGGCCTGGCAGTCGCAGCTCACAGGCACCCCGACACAGGCTCCCTCCTGGCAGAGGTCTGCGACGGTACAGGGATCCGCGTCATCGCAAGACGCCACGTTGACCAGGAAGACGCAGTCCCCGCTCTCCGTATCGCAGGCATCATCGGTGCAGATGTCTCCGTCATCGCAGCTCACCCCCAGACCGACACAGGTGCCGGCCTCGCAATGGTCTCCGGTGGTGCAGAGATCCCCGTCCAGGCATTCGACGACGCCCAACGCGATGAACTCACACCCCTCGGAGCCCAGACAGGCATCCTCGGTGCATAAGTTCCCATCGTCGCAGGAATCCTCGTCAATATCGCCGTCGCAGTCATTGTCCACGCCATCGCAGACCTCAGCCGACGGCGTCCCTGCGCTGCAGGCGGTGAGTCCTTCCTCGGTGCAAACCATGAGGCCAGGGCAGATCCCATGTTCGTTTTCGATATCGCATGGCGTCGAGAGCCCGAGGGAGACGGAGGTCTTGGACCAATCGCAGACTTTGTCCTCGGGGAGA
>CAZNWW010000821.1:0-301 GCA_964576155.1 uncultured Myxococcales bacterium
GGGAGGCGGAGATCCGGAAGCAGATCGACGAGTCCTTTGCCCGGATCACCGCGGGGATGCGGAGCAAACCCTTCGACGAGGGCAACGAGATCCTCAACCGCACTTTCTTCCAGGCGAAGCAGATCCTCGGACGGATCGACCCCCTCCTCCTGGCCCGGCTGTACAAGGCGTTCGCAGCTGCGCAAGTCACCCTGGACCGCAAAGAACTCGGAGAAGACTACGTCGCGGCGAGCCTCCACCTGGACAGGGACCAATCCCCCCGATCGTTCCACTATTTCTCCGACATGCGGTGGGTGGTGGA
>CAZNWW010000821.1:311-2098 GCA_964576155.1 uncultured Myxococcales bacterium
AGCGAACAAGCGGGTGACCGGCAAGAAACACGCAGTGACCCTGACCGCGGAGCCCTCGTCCGCCCATATCATCGTGGATGGGAAGGATCTGGGTCGGCCCCCGGTGGAGATAGCGCTCGCCGGCGGGCCGCACCTCATCCAGATCCAGGCCAATGGGTACCACCCCCAGGGCTGGTTGAAGGAGACCGACGCCGAGACCCAGTGGTCCTTCCATCTTCGGCCCCTCCCCGGATGGAAACGATACACATCCCTGCGGCATGATGGCGCAGCCCAACTGCGGTTGGACGACGCCGGCCGCAAGGCCGTCAAAGGTGGCGACGAGGCCGCAGCGCCATCCTGTCCCGCAGAGACCCTCGGCTCCCTTGGTCGCCTCGTCGATGCTCGGCATGTGCTCCTGGCATCCGTAGAATCCGTGGGGGACCGAATCGCCGTCCGGGGCTGCCACGCGGTGGGCGGAACCAACACCCCCTTCGCCCTCCTCCTGGTGCGCGACGCTACCCTCCTGGAGAAAATCCGTTCAGCGGTCGAAGGCACGCTGGCCGAGGGCCGCGAGGCGGCCGGCAAACCGTCGAACAAGGCGCTCACGGTGAGGTCCGCACAGGATCCCCTCTTGCGTCGCCTGGACGCCTCCAGGCGGACGGTCACGGCCCGACTCTCGGGCATCGCCGCCCGCGAGCGGCACCACCGGAGCATCGGGATCGCAGGAAAGAACAGCCGCTTCCGCGTGATCCGCGGGCCCCTCGAAGCGCTGCTGACCGATCTGGCCGAGGCGGAGCGGGTTTATCCCACGGACAAGGTGCAATGCGCACGCCTGGTCAAGGGGGCAGAGGACCGGCTGCGGCGTATGAAGGACATGCTCCTGTCTGTGGACGCGTGGGACCCCACCGGGGAGGCCCAGATCCGGGACGTGGCCCAGGTAAAGGCGGATCACGCTGCAGCGAAGCAGGCGGTGGCTGGTGCGAGGGGCCACTGGAAGGCCTCACGACGCAAGCTCAAGGATCGCGTCGCCCGAAAACGGCTGGACAAGCAGAGCAAGGCCCTGCAGAAAGAACTCAAGGCCCTCGACAAGATCATGAAGAAGGCCGGAGATCCTCTGCCTCTCGCGGGTCGCACCCTTCAACTCCTCATAGACGCAAAGGGCCTCAGGCGCGGCGTCGACGTGGCGTTCGAGTCGCCGCCCACACCGCCGCCGCCACCCATCGTGCCCGAGGTGGAACCCGAGCCCGAAGATGTCGGGGCTGAAGCCCCTCCCACAGCAAGAGTCGGGGCTGAAGCCCCTCCCACAGTAGTGGAGCCTGAGGTCGAGCCCGAGGTCATCCTCCTTGAACCCGATGTCGAGCCAGAGCCGGAGCCCGAAAGCGCCCTCTTCTGAGTAGGAGCCCCCGTGTCCACCAGCTACTACGACATCGTCGTCGTCGGCACAGACCTCGCAGGCTTGGTCTTCGCGGCCCAGGCGGCGAGGTCGGGCTACCGGACCCTGGTCCTGGGCCACGAAGGGCGCCCCGGGACATACCCCGTAGGGGAAGCCAAGGGCCTCAGGGAGCTACCCCTCCTCTACGGATTCGAGACCTCGAACCTCCTCCGGGGGGTCTTTCGGGACCTGGGCCTGTATCACGAGATGCGCAACCGCCCGGAGAGAGAGGATCCTTACTTCCAGGCGGTGACTGCGAAGGCCTGGTACTCCCATCCTGCAGACTCGGAGCTGCTGGACCGGGAGCTGGCCCGGGAGTTCCCCGGGCGGGAGCGGGAGATCCGCAGCTTCCTGAAGCGGATCAGCGACGACAATC
>CAZNWW010000822.1:0-2097 GCA_964576155.1 uncultured Myxococcales bacterium
CCCCTCCCGGGCCAGGAGCACGGTGACCGAGTGGTAGATCGGGATGACACCTGCGTCCTCGCACAGGATCGCCTCTGCGTCGGCGAGGAGCGCGTTCCTGCGTGATGGGTCTGCCGCTCCCCTCGCCTCCCGGATAAACCGATCATACTTCGGCGATGAGTAGCCGCCGATGTTGTTCGGTGCGCCGGTCGTCATGGCGCCGAGGTAGTCCATGGGGTCCGGTTCCCCTGACAGCCCGAACCGGGCGATGCGGAAGTCCCCACCCCGGACCGCGTCGAGGAATGACGCCCACTCCATCCGCCGCAGGCTGGTGCGCAGGCCGATCGCGGTCTCCAGATCCTGCTGTACGAAGGTCATGATGCGGGTCATGGTGGCGGACTTGTTGTACAGGAGCTCCGGTGCATTCAGTCCGTCTCCTCCCGGGTGACCGGCCGCGGCCATGGCGGACCGAGCAGCGTCCAGATTCCTGGACCCGCACCGGGCGGGGGGCTGGTACCCCGATATCTCTGCGACGACGCTCGGGACGATCGAGGTGGCGGGGACCTGCCCCGTGCCGAGGACGGTCGCCACGAGCATCTCCCGATCGAGAGCCCGCTGGACCGCGCGCCGAACCTCCACATCATCGAAGGGGGGTACCCGCAGGTTGGGAGCGAGGTAGAAGACGCTGGCCGCCGGTGAAACCCGAACCGCCTCTGGGTGCGCCCTGCGCAGCCCCGGCACGCGGTCCAGGGGGACCAGACCGTCAACGACGTCCACCTCCCCCGCCTCGAACCAGCGAAGAGCCGTGTCCTCGCTCCCGGTGAATCGAAGCTCCACCCGCGCCGGACCGCCGTGCCCAGCTGTCCGCTCCAGGGTCATCGAGACCCCGCGACGCCAGGCTGCAAGCCGGTAGTCCCCGTTGCCGACGAAGTTCTCTGGCTCCGTCCAATCCTCTCCGTGGGCCTCCAGGACGTGTCTCGGCACTGGACACCACCGCGGATGTGCCATGATATACCGCAACATAGGCTGCGGTTCTTCAAGCTGTACTTCAATTTCGTGCGGGCCTAATACCCGGATCCCGGGCTCGCAGGTTTCGCCGCTGGTACAAGCCTTCATCCCGCGAATCACGTGGAGTGTCTCCGCTCCCGGGCTGCCGGTCTGAGGCGCCACGGTCCGCCGCCACGACCACTCGAGGTCTTCCGCGGTGATCGGGTGCCCGTCACTCCAGGTCGCCTCGGGATCCAGTTGCAAGGTGCAGCGCCGCCCTTCGTCGTCACAGGTCCACGTACGAACCAACCCCGGCAGGGGTGTGCCGCCGTCGGCTGCGGGCCGGAAGGGTCCCGTGCAGAGGTTGACCACCACTCCTACGTCGTTCCGACCCACCATGTACGCCGGGTCGAGGTTGGCGGGTTCGCGGCAGGCGATGGTCAATGTATCCGCGCTCTTTTTCTTCTCGTCTTCGGCAGGATCGTGACGACAGGCTGCGAACGTAGCCAGGAGGGAGAGAATCAGGAGTGGCGCCGCATGCTTCATGGGGGGAGTGCAGCATCGTGTTGGGAGTTCTGTCGCCTCACCGCCAATCCCAGCAATATCAATACCCACCATCCCGCAACAGGCGACGCCCCCACCCCGCAGCCCCCCCCGGACTCGCCGCTTACCGACGGCGTCTCCGGCGTGACATCGGATTCACAGGCCTCGCCGCGGCAGGCCACCTCCCAGGTGTCGGACTCCGGGTGCTCACAGGCAGATCTCCACTCGCCGCCGACCTTCACCTCGATTTTCGTAAGGGCCAGTACCCAGGATGTGCCGAAGACCCACGGCTGGGGTACCGTAACTCGGAACCCCACCTCTGTAGCGTATCCGGTCCAGTTCTCCGCCACGTCGCCGGCCGGATTGACCACGGTGACAACGTCCTGGTCGTCGGCCACGAGAGAGAGGATGATTCCGTCCGCACCGCCGTAGCGTTGGAAGCGCACCCCGGTCACCGGGCTCGCGAACTTCCGGTTCACCAGGAGCTGCCCCTCGGCCATGAGCCCGGCCTCACCCCATCCCGGCTGGGACTGTAACCGCACCCCGCAGGCGTCCAGGCGTCCATCACTGAGCCCTCGGGTGTCGTTG
>CAZNWW010000823.1:0-2093 GCA_964576155.1 uncultured Myxococcales bacterium
CACGACTCCGCGATGTGCATATTGTATGGCGCTCACGAGCCGACAAGCGTGAGTGTCGTGGATCCAGGTGGCGATATGCGGCCAGGTGCTGTTCTCATCAGGCTCTGTATTGCGGAAGAAGTCAGCGATGGAGTCCACCGCTATACGGCTGGCCTCAGCACCGCAGGCGTGGCCCCCCATTCCGTCCGCGACGACGTAGAGATGTTCCTCCGGCAGAACGAGGTGGGAATCCTCGTTCTTCTTCCTGACCCGTCCGACATGAGTGCCGTTGCCATGCTCCGCTTTCATGTCCGGTGTTGTACCACCGTCGCCCGACAGGCTCAAGGATAGCGCGCACCGGCTACTGGACGATGTTCTCCGAGCCTGGAGTGCCCAGGTTGGCGGTGACGCCCCACGCGGTGGTGGCGAGGGCCCAATTGCCGGCTGTGTTGTTGTCCAGGTTGGGGTGGATCAAAGAGAGTGATGCGCCGGAGGCGGTGGGCCAGCCCTGACCCTCGGCGTACTCGACCCTGTCCAGCTCCATGCCGAACTTGTCCATGAGGATCACTTCGTCTGCGTTGTTGTCGAGCTGGAAGATCGCGTAGGGCAGCAGGTAATCCACCTCGATCCCCCCGTTCTCGCTCTCGTAGAAGTTCACTCCGAAGATGAAGTAAGCCCCGGCGGCCACGATGAGGGGCCCGCCGTTCTGGATGATGTGCATGTTGCCGCCCGCATCGGCCAGGCGGTACCCGTTGATGTCGATGTCGTCGCCCGTCGCGTTGTAGATCTCCACCCACTCGCCCTTGTCATCGGCCACCCCGTCAGATGGATCGTACATGATCTCCGTGATCACGAGTTCCGAGTCAGGCTGGGCCGGGATATCGGGGACCACGTATTCGTCCTCCGGCTGGATCGTGTCCTCCGGCTGGATGGTGTCCTCCGGCGGCTCGATGGTGTCCTCCGGCGGCTCGATAGTGTCCGGCGGTGGCTGCCAAGTGTCCTCCGGCGGGTTGATGGTGTCCACACCGCTGTCCGGAGGCGGGCCACCGCCGGTCAGCTTCATGTCCCCGGGCTTGCGAGGCATGAGGACCGGGGCGTCGTCCTGCCAGGTCATGATTCCGCGGATGATGTCGAACTGGTCGCCCACATCTCTGGAGTCGGTGTCGCCGGTCATGTAGGGGAGCTCGTAGTCGTTGCCCACCCGCAGAATGCCGTCCACCTCGAAACGACCCAGGTCAGCGCCTTGGCCCTCATCAGGGTTGGCGTCGGTGACGGTGACGCCTTCGATCTCCACGAACACTCCCTCGAAGGACTCGGCGTCGTCCCCGGTGAGGGCCTGGGGTGTCGTCAGGACAGGGCTGTAAGGCGCACCCTCCTGCCCGACGATCTTCACGCTGGAGGCCCAGAGCACAGTGAGGCACTTGATCTCTTTGTGATCAGCGACGATGTTCACCTCGACGCCCGCCTCAAGCACAGGCATCGCGTCGTGGGGGAACGCGACCAACGCGCCATGCCAGACGCCACCCCCGGGATCCTGGACATAGAATCCGTCGTACTTGATGCCGCTGGTCTGGTAGGGCCACGCCGGCGACGTGACGACGAGTCCCTTGAAGGACAGGTCAGTCTCTACCAGCTGGGACGCGAAGGGGATCCCGCAGTTCTTGCTCTCCGAGGCCTCCTGGACCTCTGCCACCGAGGTGGCGGGCCCGTTGGTGTCGGGTCCGGGGGGGGCATCCCAGGTCGCGTCTGAGGGCTCTAGCGCGTCTCCGGGGTCCGGTGTGTCACTCGACCCGTCACCGGGCTGAAAGAGAACCTCTGAGGCCGCATCCCCGCTGCCTGTGTCGAAGTCACCAACCTCCCCGGACGTGGTATCGTCGCCGGGCTTGCTCACGCCGCCGCCGTCGCCACCGCAGGCAGCGAAGGCCAGACAGCAGATCCAGAGTGGCAGACACCGCAAGGGCTTGCGAATCATCGGTATCATGGCGCTCCTCCCGAGGGAAAACTCTAGCAGATCGAGGATTAGTTAGGAAGAACGTGCAGGGGCGCATGGATGCCGGCGGTGCCAGGCGCGCCGTCGTTCCCCTTGGAGTCACCGCCGGGACCGCCGGGGCCGG
>CAZNWW010000824.1:0-316 GCA_964576155.1 uncultured Myxococcales bacterium
GGAGTATCATGACCGCGGGCTCGTCATCATTACCATAAACGTCTGGGCTGATGGTGGAGAGATGATCCGGCGGTACAGGGAGCAGTTCGGTCTCCCCTTCCTGATGCTTGCCGGCAAGGTCCCGAAACTGCTGAGGGACTACGAGGTCAACTACGTGCCGATCATCGTTTTCGTCGGACGGGACGGTCTCATAACGGAGCTTCACCACCACTTCATCCTGCAGCGTGACTTCAAGGACGGAGTCCGGGAGATCGTGGAAAGGGGTGCAAAGTGACCCCACCTAGTGCGGTACCTGCCTGAGAGTCGCAGTAGGGTC
>CAZNWW010000824.1:326-2079 GCA_964576155.1 uncultured Myxococcales bacterium
GTGCTGCTCGCATGAGGGAGACGGCGCCCTTCGGCCCGGCCCCTGGCTCAAACGGGTAAGAACTTTTGCCGCGCTGCACTGATAGAGCAGGTCTTCCTACCTGGGAATAGCAGCGGGGTCGATCGCCGCGAGGGAATCGAGGGCTTCCCTGGCCAGCTTTTGCACCTGCACATCCTCGTCCTCGAGCGCCAGGCGGGAAAGCAGGGGCACATGTGAGGCCGAGCCCAGATGGGCGAGGCCGATCACGGCGTTGCGCACCACGGCGCGCTCCCCCTCCCAATCGAGATCGCTCACCTCCCGGACATAGGAACGATCGGCCATGCGGGCCAGCAGGTCGAGGCCGGAGTCATCTCCCATGCGGGCCAGACTCAGGGCGCCGTTCCAGCGCACGTCGACGACCGGATCCCGAAGGACGGCGCGGAGCGCGCCGAGTGCCGCCGGACCGCCGATCTTGCCCGCCGCGTACGCCGCCACTTTGCGCATGCCGGGATCGGGATCCTCCAGCATCCGGACCACCGAGCCACTCAACCCGTGCTCCACCGAGCCGATCTCGCTCAGGGCCTTCAGTGCGCATATCCGGGTGGGGACGTCCTCCTCCAGGTCCAGGGCCCTCTCGAGAACCGGGATCGCTTCCGGATCCCCGAGAGCGAGGAGGGTCAGGGCGAGGAACCGCCGCAGCCGTGGATCGGCCGCGCGGTCTCCTTCGACGGCGTGGTCGAAGGAGCGGATCACTTCCCGCGAGAAGCCGGGAGGCAATTCGTCCCGCTTCTCCATGGCCACCGCCGACAGGGCGTACGCCGCCTGCCAGCGTCGGGTCTCCGAGTTCCCCGGACGAAGCTCGTAGAGAAGCTCCACGGGGCTTTGTGCAGTCGTGGTTATGACGGAAATGAGACCTATCAGCCCGACCCCGACGGTGACCACCAGCGCCGGGATCAGGAACCAGCGGACCAGGGGGGTGAGACCCCAGAGCCTCGTCTCTTTGCCCGAGGGCGATTCCCGCTCTCCGTTCGAGCTACGGGCCATTCTCCAGCTCGATGTCAAGGCTGGCGGCCTTCCCCGCCTCCACCGTAACCTCGACCGTCTGCGCGGCGAGCTTCTCGTGCCAGACCGAGAGAGTGTACGTCCCGGGGGGGATGTCGGTAATCGCGAACGAGCCGTCCTCCCCGGTGACGGCGTGGTAGGGATGCTCGAAGGCGAGCACGTGGGCGGTCATCCAGGTATGCCCGGCATCGCACTTCATGGCGATGACTCCCGCCTTCTTGATCCGCTTCTTGATCTTCTGGTTCTGGAGAGGCAGGGCGAGGTTGAAGGCGGTCCTGCCGTTTTCGTACACGCCGTGGGTGTTGTGCAGGACCGGGTCACCGTTCTCGATCTGCAGTTTCGTGCCGACCTGAACAGTCTGGACGTGGGGTACAAACCGGCACTCCACATTGTCGAGGACCGGCGTCTCGGCCTTCGGCTCCTTGCCGGCGGCGATGCCCTCGATCCAGACGACGACATTCTGCACGAGCCCCTCCTTCACGAGCAGCGTTTCGTCGACGACGTGCGCTCCGCAGGCCTTGTGGTCCTTGGTCACCTCCAAACTGCCGGCGCCGGCCGCCTTGCCTTTCAGCCCGACGGTGCCGGTGACCGTTCCCCCGTTCGTCACGGGTTTCACCTCATAGGCCGACAGGGCGCTGGTCCAGAGAAGGGGAACAGCCGCTGCGACTAGTAAGACCACCAACTGGGAATGACTCTTCATCATCTGTCTCCT
>CAZNWW010000825.1:0-2078 GCA_964576155.1 uncultured Myxococcales bacterium
CCTGGCCGTGGCGGGCGGTCTGACCCAGGTGCTCGAGCTTCTGCTGTCCTGCGGAGTCTTTCAGCTCCTTGTGAAAGTCCGACAGGTCTCCCTTTACGTTGGAGATGATGTCCTTCCACTGGCCGACGTCCTTCGAGCTGGGTGCGTCGCCACCCAGGACCTCCACCAGCTTCTGCGCTGCATAGGCCAGGCCTTCGACGCCGCCCTTGAGCTTCACATTGTGGGTATCGCCGGTGAGGAACGCGTCGAAACGTCGGTGTTTCCCGGCCCACTTCGAATGGGTCTCCTTGAAACGCGGCAGCAGATCCTTGCAGGCCTCCTCCACCACTGCGCGGTTCTTGACGAGGGCCTCGGCCTCCTGCTCCGGGCTCTCGATGGGCTCGAGCCCCCCCTCGATCCCCGAGAGCTGCTCCGCGGCGTCCTCCGCCGGGGTAAAGGCGGTGACCTGTTCATGGCACCTCTCAGCCAGCTTCACCAGTTCGTCGGCGATCCTGAACATGTCCTGGAGTCGTCGCTGCTCCTGGACCTTGTCCCGAAGCCGAATCATGGCCCGGGTCACCAGGTACTCGTAGAGCCCGGGCTCCAGGGCCTTAGGGACCACCTCCATCACGCCGCGGTAGTGGAGTGTGAGGCCGAGATAGTAGTGCTTCATCTCGAACTGGCCCTTCTCGCCTTCGGTGAGCACGGTCTTCTCACCGACGAATGGCTCCAATCCGGCCTCCTCGGCTCTGGTCTCGATATCCTCTTCAACAAACTCGATGAGCATGCGACCGTCGGATCGGGCCCTGTACTCGCCGAGGATGTCCCTCAGCTTCTGGTCGACGCCGCGGATGTCCCGTTCCATGTCCTGGCCCGACTTCTCCCGGTCAGGCAGATCCCGGGAGGCGTACATCCTCACCAGGAGCTCACCACCGCCCTCTGCCTCGGCGAGCTCCGTCAGGACGTCGATGCTGTACGACGAGAGCGAGTTCAGGTTGTTCTCCGTGAGATCCAGGCGCCCGAACCACTGGGCTGAGAGAGCGTTAACGATGATCAGGATTCCCGCCGACGCAACCAGGGTGACGACCGCGTTTGACGGATTCAGCCATCTGCTCGTGTTCATCCTGTCCCCCTCAGCTCCAGCGCCGACTGGTGAGCGAGAAGGTCGCCATGAGCAGCGTAAAGGTAATCACCGAGACGAAGAACACGAGGTCGCGGCTATCCACGACCCCCTTTGTGAAGTTCGCATAATGGGCCCCCATACTGGCGAACTCCATGAACCGGTGGGCTCCCTCCCAGAAGAGACCCACCAGTCGGTCCTGAAAATAGAAGAGCGCGGCGAGGACTGAGCCGAGGACGTAGCCCACGATCTGGTTGGTCGTCCACGCAGAGGTCATGAGTCCGATAGCCAGGTAGGCGGCGCCGAGCAGGAAAACACCCAGGTAGCTGCCGAGAATAATACCGTAGTCCGGGTTGCCCAAGACCCCGATGAGCAGGGGATAGAGCAGGGTCAGGAGGAGGGTCACAACAAGGAAGCCCAGGGCGCCGAAGTACTTGCCGAGGACGATGTCCGCATCGGTGACCGGCAGAGTCATGACGAGCTCGAAGGTCCCTGTGCGCTTCTCCTCGGCCACAAGCCGCATCGAGATCGCCGGTAGATAGAAAAGAAAGAAGATCGGGAGGAGGTCAAAGAGGGACCTGAGACTCGCCTGTCCGACCTCGAAGAACTCGTCCACGATGAAGAACTTGAGCCCCACCACCACGAGGAAGACCGAGATGGCGACGTACGCGATCGGGGAGGTGAAGTATGCGATGAACTCACGCTTTGCGATGATCCAGACGTTACGCATGCCTCACTCCTGAGTCAGCTTGTGAAAGACCCGCTCCAGGTTCATGCGGTCTCTGCCGACCTCGAGCACCGGCCATCCCTTCTCGATGGCCATCCCGAGGAGGCGCTCCCGTACGTCCTCTGAGCCGGCGGCACGGACCCGGACCTCGATCTCTCCGTCGACGCCGGTGTCCCTGGCCGTCGCGGTGTCAGCCCAGGGAGTCTCGGCCAACGCAGTCTCTGCGTCCCCCGCCAGCGCATCGTCTCCGCG
>CAZNWW010000826.1:0-2067 GCA_964576155.1 uncultured Myxococcales bacterium
CTGGACCACGTAATTCCAGATGTTGAGAGGCAACACCAGGGCCAGACCGGCCATTATTTCTTCCTTGGTCCAACCCAGCTGCTGGAAGTTGACCCGGTCCTGCTCCATGAAGACCGCGCAGCCGTAGTTGAATGCCGGGGCTCTTTCAGCCTCAAAGGCGTTACGGGCGTACTCCTCGATGGGAATGTCGAACTGCTCGGCCATCCCCTGAAGGAAGTAACCATTGCCTGCGCTGCACTGGGTGTTCAACTTGAAATCGACCACCCTCCCGTGCTTCATGAACATGACCTTGATGTCCTGTCCGCCGACGTCGCAGATGATGTCTACGTCCCCGTAGTACTTCACAGCAGAGCGCAGGTGAGCCACGGTCTCCACGACCGCCTGGTCCAGAGAGAAGGCCTCCTTCAGGATGGCCGATGCATAGCCCGTGATGGCGGTCCCTGCAATCTTCAGCTCGACTCCGCTGCTGTCGCTCCACTCCTCCATTCGAACGAACATGTCTCTTACGTCGTCGATGGGATTGCCGCCGGAGAGGACATAGTCCTTGTACAGCAGCTCGCCCTCCTCATCCAAGACGACCAGCTTGGAGCTGGTGGACCCGCCATCGATGCCGATGTAGCAAACCGGGGAATCACCCCTGGCGACAACCGGGGGGACAAAGTCCGGCACCGAGTACGTCCTGGCGAATTCGTCGACCTCTTCTCGAGAAGCCGCCAGCCCATCACGAACCGCCCCCGACGCCATGAGCTGGGCGACGCGCCCTTCGCCAGCGTAGTGCTCCAGGTTGGCGAGTCCCGGGAAGAACAGGGACTCGCCGCCCTCGCCCCGCAGAGCTTGCAGCATGTCCTCCGTCTCGATGCCGTAAAGGACTGCACCGATGGCAGCAAAATACTGGCCATCGTCCGGAACATAGATCAGCTCCTCCAGGGGGCGGTCCTGGGGCTGCCAACCTTGGATCCTCCAGGCTTCAGGGATCTGAATCCGCCAGATCTTCGCAAAATTCGGGATGTAGGTGTGAGGACCGCCAAGGAGGAGCACCCGGTCCTTGAGGACGTTGCCCCGCACCAGCACTTCGAGGTTCTGCTTGGCGATTGCGGTCATCAGCGAGACGACGATCTCCTCCTGGTCTATGCCGCCCTTGAGCAGCCCGACGATGTCGGTCTCAGCGAAGACACCGCATTTGGCTGCGATGGGATGAACGGTCTTGCCTTCCGGGTCCACCGCAGCCGCCTGGTCCTTGTCAATACCGATCTTGCCCAGGATCTTGTCGATAGTGGCGCCGGTGCCCCCCGCACACTTGTCGTTCATGTACGACTGGGTCGTCTTCCGCCCGTTTTCGTCTTCGCTCCAGATGATGACCTTGGCATCCTGGCCGCCCAACTCAATGACACTGCCGGTGTCGGGACATAGCCTCTCCACCGCATAGGTGACCGCGTTGACCTCCTGGATATACTGGGCATTCAGCAGCGGCGCCAACGCTCGAGCGCCGCTCCCCGTGATGAACAGCCGAAGGTCTCCGTTGAACTCACCTTCGATCTCGGAGAGGAAACTCCCGACCTGCTGGGCCTGCTGGGTGTTGTGGCGCCGGTACTTCTTCCAATGGATGGTGCCGGCGGTGTCCATGACCACGGCCTTGACCGTGGTGGAGCCGACATCAACTCCTACTTGCCACTGACTCCCCATCCCTTCCCAACTGCTGTATCGGATGATTGAAACGCCCGCCAGTAGTTACAATGACTTCCAGCCGAAATCAAGGCTTTGCTTCTGCATGTCTTGCTACGAGCGGGGGACCGATGTCATCACCCGGGTAACGGTGCTATGCTGTCGACATGCCGAGGAATCCACACTTGAATGCTCTGAAGGCCCGGATTCGGCCGTCCATGCAACTCGTCTTGATATTGGGGCTGGTTCTTCTCACCGGCCCCCCGCATATGGCCCGCGCTCAGGCGGTGTATGTCAACGGCACTTCGGGAGACGACGCCATGGATGGGTTCGCTCCCGAGACCGCGGTGGCGACCATCGGCCGAGGGGGAGAAGTTCTTGCCGCAGAGGGCTACGACCAGCTGG
>CAZNWW010000827.1:0-2053 GCA_964576155.1 uncultured Myxococcales bacterium
ATGGTCTCCCATGCATCGAGGGACGACACCGAGGTCCCTCCGAACTTCATCACAACCCAGGGTCGCCTGGGATCCGAGCCACTCATCGGTACACCTGCCTTCAAAAAAAAAGGCCACGCATTCATGCATGGACCGAGAACTGCACCATCTTATCGACCACGAGGCGGAAGCCAAGCGGATACCTGTTCCAGCCAGTAGAGATCCCTGTTTCGTAGTGCGTGACAGCGCTCAACCGGGCCGGGTACTATCCCGAGGAATGGACGTTCTGCATTCGGGTGGAAGATGATCATCGGCACCAACAGGGAAACCAAGAGCAGGGAGTACCGTGTGGCGCTTCTTCCAGGCGGAGTACGGGAGCTGGTTGCACGAGGGCACGCCGTAATCGTGGAGAAGGGAGCAGGGGCCGGCGCAGGCTGGCAGGACGAGGAGTACGAGGCCGCGGGCGCCGCCATGGTAGATGGCGGTGCAACCGTGTGGAACGAAGCGGACCTGGTATACAAGGTCAAGGAGCCCATGCCGTGGGAGTACGACCTCATGAGGCCGGGGCAGGTGCTCTTCACGTATATCCACTCTGCGGGTAACCGACCCCTGTGTGAGAAGCTGCTCTCCGGGAGAGTCCTGGGAATTGCATTCGAAGACGTCCTCACCGACGACGGCCTCCTGCCGCTGTTGGAACCCATGAGCTGGATCGCCGGCTACATGGGAATGTTCAAGGGCTTCGAGCTGCTCCAGACCTTGAACGGCGGCTCCGGCCTGCTGCCCGGGGGTATGCCCGATGCCCGACCCTCGGGGGTCATGATCCTGGGCTGTGGGCTTGTGGGTACCGGCGCGCTGCGGATAGCCCACGGCCTGGGCGCGGCGATCACCGCGCTCGACATCAGCGAAGAACGGCTCGCCGCAGTCAGGGCGGAGTTCCCGGGAGTGAAGGCGTTGAAGTCCACTCCCGAGACCATCCAGGCTGCATTGACCGAAGCGGACATTCTCCTCAACGCGGTGATGTGGCCCAAGAGCATGAAGGGACACCTGGTCACCCGGGAGATGCTGTCACACATGCCCGAGGGAGCCGTGATCGTGGACGTGGCGGCAGACATTCGCGGTGCGCTCGAGACCTGCGAGCGACAGACCACCCACGACGACCCGGTGTACGTAGTTGACGGCCACCCGCACTATGTCGTAGCCAACATCCCTTCTCTGGCAGCGCGCACCGCGTCTGAGGCGTTGGCCAGGGTCACCCTGCCCTATGCCCTGAAGCTGGCCGAGAAGGGGGCGGCAAAAGCGCTGCTGGAGGATGTTCCCCTGCGCCGCGGACTTACCTGCGTCGCCGGGCACATGGTCAGGGACGTGACCGCCGAGTGGTACGGTTGTCCCGTGCTGCCGGAAGCGGAACTTCTCGGCCTTCTCCGATCAGAGAATGGGATTCAGGCTTAATCTAGCTCACCGATGTCCTCGAACCATAGATCGGGACTGGTTGCGATGAAGTTCTCCATCATGGTGATGCATTCGGGGAGGTCGAGGTCCTCGACGACGACGCCGTGACTCTCGAGGAATGCGCGGGCGCCGGGGAAGTTGCGGCTCTCGCCGACTACAACCCTCGGGATGCGGAACTGCACCATGGCTCCGGCGCACAGGTAGCAGGGCATCAGCGTCGTATATAGGACCGTGTCGCGGTAGTGGCCGACCCGTCCTGCCTGCATCAGGCAGTCGATCTCGGCGTGCACGATTGGATTCAGATCCTGGACCCGCTTGTTGTGGCCGCGACCGATGATTCGACCTTCACGGATCAGGACCGAACCGATTGGGATGCCTCCCTCCCGCAGGCCCTGACGCGCCTCTGCAACGGCCGCCTTCATGAACTCATCCATCAATCTGAAGCCTGAGGTGGGTGCTTACACTACGCCTTGGTCGAGCATTGCGTCTGCGACTTTTACGAAGCCGGCGATATTGGCGCCGTTGACGTAGTTGGTCCAACCACCGTCAGTGCCATACTCGACGCATTGGGCGTGGATGTCCTTCATGATCCGGTGGAGCTTGCTGTCCACCTCCTCGCGGGTCC
>CAZNWW010000828.1:0-2048 GCA_964576155.1 uncultured Myxococcales bacterium
GTCCTTCGACTCCCTTCGGTCGCTCAGGATGACGGGATTGTTGTTCGTCGTCGTCTCGTCACCAGGAGACCCACCAGCGCGAGGAGCGGCCACCAGGATCCGGTCGCAGGGCCGGCGCCGCACCCGCTGGACTTGTCGCCGGTGTATTTACAGGTCTGCGTCGCCTCGTCCCAGAGCGCATCGCCCTGGCACATACAGAACCCGTCCATGGTGCAGTATCTCTCGTCGCCGCACTCGCCGCAGACGCTCCCGCAGCCGTCATCTCCACAGGTCTTCCCGTCGCAATCGGGGACGCAGGCCACGACCACGCAGAGCCCATCGTCGCAGGACTCGTCGTCGCCGCATTCCCCGCAGTCTCCGTCGCAGCCGTCGTCGCCGCACTCCCGGTCAGCGCAGTCGGGGATGCAGGCGTCCTCGTCCACGCATTGCCCCTCCGGCGTACACTTCTCCGTGGCCTTGCACTCGCCGCAGGAGCCCTCGCAGCCGTCGTCGCCGCAGACGCGGCCCACGCAGGAGCACTCCCCTTCGAGGCAAGCGTTGTCCTCGTTCTCTTCGTCCCAGAGGCATTCGAGGCCGGAGGTGGCGCAGTCTTTCTGCTTCAGCTCGCCGTCCTCGCACCAGAACAGGACCTCTCCGTCGCAGAGGCCCTCGTAGGTTATCTCTCCGCAGCCGTCCACGCAGGCTCCGCCCACGCAGGTCCCGCCATCACAGTCGTCGTCGATGACGCAACAGCCCTCGGCCCAATCATGAAGGCAGTCCCCGCTCACCTGGTCGCAGAAGTCTGCGGTGCAGGGGTTGTCGTCGTCACAGTCGGGGAGGGTGGCGGGGTCGGTGACACAGACGCACCCATCGCACATGGGCATCCCGTTGCACGAGTTGTCGTCGTCCGGGCAGTCCTCGTTCAGCGCGCATTCAGCGTAGTCGGTCAGCTGACAGCTCCCGGAAAGGCATGTGCCCGTGTGACAGCCCGACTGGTCTGCGCAGGGTGTGTTCTCCATGACGCTCACGCTCTGACAGAGCCCGTTGGCCGGGTTGCACACGGGCTCGAGGCAGTCCGTGGTGACCTCGTCGGTGCAGACCACCACGGTCTCCGCGGGTGTCTGGCAGAACCCATCGATGCAGGTCGGGACGCCGTTGCATTGGTTCATGTCATCGGGGCAGTGCTCATCGGTGATGCAGCCGCATTCCCCGCCGGGGACGTACTGACCGCTGGTGCAGACCCCCTCCTCGCAGTGGTCTCCGACGGTGCACTCGTCGCTGTCGTCGCAGGGGGTCATGTTGAAGGTGAAGATGCAGCCTTCCATGGGATCGCACGCGTCGTCTGTGCACATGTTGTCGTCTTCGCAGACCAGGGCCGGTCCGGAGGTGCAGGTTGTGTTCACGCATTCGTCACCGTCGGTGCAGACGTCCCCGTCGTCACAGGCCCCGTCGTGGACGAAGTACTGGCAGGTGTTGTTGGTGCAGACGTCGTCGGTGCACAGGTTCCCGTCGTCGCAGGCCGCGTCCTCCAGACAGCAGGATCCTACCTCGGTGTGGTAGCAGGCTCCTTCTGAGCAGCCGTCCACGGTGCAGGGGTTATCGTCCTCGCATTCCTCCAGTATGTCCCCCTGCTCGCCGCAGTAGTTCTCCAGCCAGACGTCGTTCTCCCAGCAGGCTGGGATGTCGAATTCGCCGCACGCGGTGAAGGTTACCTCGAGCTTGAAGCTGTCGACCATCGCGCCGAGCTTCGGCGCACCGGGCTCGAGGTGTGGTCCGAACCAGGCGGTCACCCCTTCCACCAGTCCCCAGGTCCACAGGGCCTGGTCAGTGGAGATGTCCACGGTGTCCCACTCCAGATCCGGGTGCTCCACGATCACGTGGTTCTGCCCCGCCGCGGAGAGGACCATGGCCGCGGGGCCGTAGGGGAAGGACTGCTGGCTGAAGACGTGGAGCTTCACCTCGGTGATCATCTCGGTGCCGGGCGGGTCACAGAAGTCCCATCCGGCCGCGGTGAGGACCTCCCAAGGGTCTACGTCGGTGTTCTCCGCGAACTGGCCGTCCGGCGCATT
>CAZNWW010000829.1:0-2041 GCA_964576155.1 uncultured Myxococcales bacterium
ACATCTGGCAGACGCCGAACACCGGCGACGACGGCCCGACGCTCTACTACGGGAACCCTGCCGCCGGTAACTTCGAGTCCGGGAGCGCTAACTCCGGGGAGGCGATCTCGCCGGAGATCTGGCTCCAGCCCGGCGTGGACAACGCCCTGACCTTCGAGTACTTCCAGGAGTCTGAGGGCGGGACCTACTACGACATGTGCTGGCTCTACATCAGCTGGACCGAAGGCCAGGACACCTGGGTGGAGATATGGAGCAAGTTCTCGTATCAGTCCACCATGAACACCTGGCAGACCTACACGGTGAACCTCAACGGACTCGCAGGCGAGACCGTGCGGTTCCGGTGGTACTTCGCCTCCGGTGACTCGATCAGCAACAGCGGCAAGGGGGTCCTGGTCGACAACTTCAACGTGCAGTCCACCTGCCAGCCCGTGTACTGCCAGTCGAACTTCGAGTGCGTCGACGACGTGTCGGGGACTGATGGCGTGTGCGTTGACCAGAACCTCTGTGTCTTCGAGGTCTCCAACGAGGTCTGCAACACCGTTGCGGACTGCAACGACGGCGATCAATGCACCGTGGACACCTGCCAGTCCCAGCTCTGCTCACATTCCCCGGTCGAGAACTGCTGCTACACGGACGACGAATGCAACGACGGCAACGTCTGCACGACGGACACCTGCGCGCCGGGTTCCCCGGCGCCTACCTGTCAGAATCCCTGGGCCCCCGGGTGCTGCCTCACCGAAGACGACTGCATCGACGGCAACGCGTGCACCGAGGACATCTGCCCCGGCGAGGGCGAGCAATGCCAGAACCCGGCCATCGAGGACTGCTGCCTCACGGATGCGAACTGCGCGGACGAAGACGTCTGCACGGTCGATACTTGTACCGACAACGCCTGCGTCAACACGCCGGTGCCGGCAGAGGAGTGCTGCTACGTCCATGAAGACTGCGACGACGACAACCCGTGCAGCGAAGATGTATGCGACGTCGAAGCCATGCCCCACGCTATGTGTACCCATGATTGGATCCCGGACTGTTGCTATGTAGACGAAGACTGCGAGGACGGCAACCCCTGCACCGCGGACGTCTGTCCGGCCTACGGGGAGCTCTGTACCAATGAGTGGATCGAGGGTTGCTGCCTCAAGAACTCCGACTGCGCGGACGAGGACGACTGCACCTGGGATCTATGCGTTGAAGACGTCTGCGAGTACGTAGACCTCTGCTGCACCAGCGACGGGGAATGCGACGACGGCGACGACATCTGCACCACCGACGCGTGCGTCGACGGAACCTGCATCTTCACCCCCACCGGGGTGGACGGGTGCTGCTCCGAGCCGTTGTTCCGGGATGACTTCTCCGAGGACCTGGGCTGGGAGTATGGCCCCAACTGGGAACGCGGCGAGGCCACGGCGAGCATCGGGTCGTTCTACAACAACGACCCAGCCAATGATCACAGCTCCAGCGCGGACGATTATCTTGCCGGTGTGATCATCGGCGGCATGGCCCCGACGGCCCTCGGCGGCTTCTACTGGCTCACGTCGCCGGAAATCGACCTCAGCCAGGTGACCGCGCCCCATGTGTCCTACTGGCGCTGGCTCAACAGCGACTACACACCTTTCATGCAGAACAAGGTCGAGGTCTACAACGGGAGCACCTGGATCAACCTCTGGCTCACCGGCAGCTCGCCGGGGATCCAGGACTCCTCCTGGGGACACCACGACTACGACGTCACTCCCTACAAGAACGCCTCGTTCCGGATCCGCTTCGGCTATATCATCAGCTCCAGCGGCGTCTACACCATCAGCTCCTGGAATCTCGACGACGTCCAGGTCTACGACGCCGCACCCCTCGAGATTGGCACCAATCTATGCTGCGGACAGACGTCGGATTGCCTTGGCGTGGTCTCTGGTACGGAGTGTACCGCTGGACAGTGTCAGTAGTGAGTTAGGGAACATCTGCCATCTGCCATTTTCCATTTGCCATTTAATTGGTCCAATCCGGGTACATAGGTAACAGAATAGACCGGGCACATAGGTGACACTTC
>CAZNWW010000830.1:0-2040 GCA_964576155.1 uncultured Myxococcales bacterium
GCGCTTCCCGCTGACCCTGCTCTACATCGTTCTGGGGCTGGCTGCGGGTCGCGATCCTCTTCGCCGCGATCCTGGCTGCCGCGATGTCCAGCCTGGACTCCTCGCTCAATTCCCTCTCTGCGGCCACCATGCGCGACTTCGTCGAGCGGGGGCGGACCATGTCCGAGAAGAAGATGTTGCGCCTGAGCAAGGTAACCACGGTGCTCTGGGGCTTCGGCATCACCGGCTTCGCGTTCCTTGTGGGCGGCATCTCGGATACGGTTGTCGAGGGGATCAACAAGATCGGCTCGGTCTTCTACGGGCCGATCCTCGCATCGTTCCTCCTGGGTGTCCTGTCCAAGCGGGCCAACGCCGCGGGAGTCATCTCCGGCGTGTTGGCCGGGATCCTGTTCAACCTGGCCCTCTGGGCCTTCGCACCGGGGATCTTCAGCATGTGGTGGAACCTCACCGGCCTCCTGGTCACCTTGGCGGTGAACGCAGTGGTGAGCCGCCTCACCGCTCCCCCCGACCCGGATCAGATTCGTCGCTTCACCCTCTCGGGGACCGGACTGCTCTCCAAGGAGCGGACCTGGGTGCCCGTCTACGCAGGGCTCTTCGGTTACTTCGTCCTGATCGTCACGGTGCTCGTCCTGATCCAGACGATCCGCTGAGGCTCCGGACCAGGCAGAGGCCTAATCCGATCCAGAGGAGGCTGCGGGCCCGGCGCAGGAGCGCGACGGCCAGGGCGACGGACCCGACCATGCCCAGGGCCTCTCCGAGGAAGGTCAGGGTTCCGGTGAAGACCCCTATCTGCGCAGGGATCGCCGCGCCGGTGATCTGCACGGCTTGCTTTCCGAGCCCCAGCCAGAGCGCCCTCCCGGGCTCGTAGATGTTCATGATCTCCAGGGTGATCCAGACCTCGACGACGACCCAGGCCTTGGCCAGCGTGTGGAGCCCGACGCTGCCGGCGAAGCGTACCGGGTGCTTCGTCAGGAACGAGCGGTTGTGCGCCGCTACGTCACGGTAGCGATCCAGGAATCGTGCAATCCACCCGCCGGGATGTTTCGCAGCGAACCGGTTCCCGATCAAACCGGGTCCCAGGAAGAAGAGGACGCCGAAGACCGCTACCCCACCCAGGACTCCGAGGACCGCGGCGCCAAGGTGCCCGAACGAGATCGCCTCGACGCCTAACCAGGCGAGGGCGCCGCTTCCCAGGAGCATGAAGACGCCCAGGGCAGCAAGTAGGGAGAGGTTGTCCAGGGTCACTGAGGCGATGCCCGCCGTGCGATCCTCCTGAGGGATCACGAAGACCTTGAGGGGCTCTCCGAGGACCCCGCCGCCTAGCTCGTCCAGCGCTTGAGAGGCGATGTACGCGCGCAGCGCCGCACCGAAGCCGGGCCTCCGTCCGGGCATCAGCAGCAGCCATCCCCAGGTATGCAGGACGAAGAAGCCGATGGGCGCGACCAGGATCCACAGGAGGCCCGGGCCTGCGTCGACGCAGGCGTCCAGAACCTCGCCGGGTGTCTCCCGAGCAAGGATGAGCGTGAAGAGCGCCAGCCCGGCGATCAGCAGGACCCCGGACCACCACCGGATCCCACGCCGGTGATTGGATGTCTTGGTCGTCACGGAGCGATTTTATCCAACAGGTCTGCTCCGGCGGCGTCCAGGGTGGTGCCGGCCTTCCCCAATCGGAGCGCCACCTCGGCGATGGCGCGGGCGCGATGCCCGGGGGACTTGATGTCACGGATGGTCTCCAGCGCGGGCACGGACTGACCCGCGTCGAGTTGGCGTACAGCGACGGACCATAGGAGCCGATCTCGCCTCTTGCCGGTCATGCGGCCTGTGATCCCCACGGTGCGTTTGAAGTCCCCGAGCCGCAAGTAGTGACGCCCGATTCGGTCGAGGAGTTGTGTCCGCGCACCGTTGTGCTCGACCGCTACTGAGAGTTTCCACGCCGCCTCAAGCGCCTGGGTCTCTTCGGTCTGCCGGCTGAGGGCGGCGATAGCCTTCCAGGGCCCCGTGATCCCCTCCCTGGCGCGGACCGATCGTTCCGAGGACGCC
>CAZNWW010000831.1:0-1218 GCA_964576155.1 uncultured Myxococcales bacterium
GACGACCTCCTCCCCCTCTCCATGATCCCGTCCCCCTCCACGCTGGTTCGCGTAGGTTGGTCGAGATCATCGTCGAGTAACGCGTCCACAGACAACCCACCAGCCACGGCTAATGCAGATAGATGCGCTTGGTCTCGTAGGGCTCCAGGTCAATCTGGAGGAGGTAGCCGAAGGGGGTTCGAGGGGTGACGAGGACGCCGGGGGGGGGATTGTCTATCAGCTGGGTGGCTTCTTTGGCCGGGACGTAGATGAGGGAATAACCTGCGATGGACGCTGACGTCGGGTTGGCGACGGTGATCTCCCGGCCGCCGCTCAGGCTGTCCAAGGTGAAGGTGACCGTGTCCCGCTGCTTGATCCACTCGATGACCCCGCTGAAGGTGGTCAGCCAGACCGGCTGCTCCTTGAGCCAGGTGAGGAACATGGAGATGGCCGCCCCGTTGGTCTCCTGGTCCTGGTAGTTCACGTGGAAGATGTACGGGAAGAGCGCGCCGAGCTCCCAGACGCGCATGGCGTGCTTCTGGAAGGCTGCGGTGTAGGCCTCCGGGGTGGTGGCTTTCTCGTTGTTGACGACCCCGTACGCGTCCGGCGCAGTGCGCACGAACTGGTATATGGTCATCATCCCCTCGAGGGTCTTCTCCACGGGCCAGTAGCGGTCGTATTCGGAGTTCCCGAAGAAATAGGTCATTCCCGCGTGGGCTGCGGCGATGAGGGTGGCCTCGTCGTACTCGCCGAGGGGCGGGCGGTAGCCAGCTACTCGCTCGATGCCGCTGGCCTTGAGGAACTTGAGCTCACGCTTCAGTTCCTTGATCTGCTTCTCCAGCGGGCGGCCCCTGATGGTGCCGTCCTCCTCGTTGTAGTAGCTGATGTTCGCTATCTCACCGTTCGCCATCAGGGGAGGCATAAGCTCCGGGCGCTCCCGGGCGAGCTTGCCGACGACGAAGAAGGTCGCCCTGACCTGCTCCTCGTAGCACTTGAGCGCGGCGAACTCAGCGGAGATCTCGTCCATGATATTGGCGGTGATGACCGCAGCGCCTATCTTGCCGTCGGGCCAGTAGGGCCGGGCGATGACAGGCCGGCTCAGGACCCAGCGCAGGAGGGTGTCGAAGTAGGCCTTCACCTGGGGACCGGCCGCCCCTTCGGTCACGAGGTCCCCGGGCCCGAAGCCCAGCCAGGCCATGCGGCCCTTCGGGGTGATCCGGAGGAGTGAGTTGGTGGACG
>CAZNWW010000831.1:1228-2038 GCA_964576155.1 uncultured Myxococcales bacterium
CCAGTCGGAAATAAAGGAGGCCGGGTCGTCGGAGATGCCGAACCAGAAGCTGCCCTGCCACTGGACCTCGAAGCGGTAGCCCGGATCCACGCCCAGGGAGAGCGGTGAGGTAGCGCGCACCGTAAAGAAGGAAGACTTCATCTCCGCGGGCACGAAGGGCCGGGGTGTCTGGAGGTCCAGCCACAGCTCGGGCAGGGAGGTGGAGCGGGCCCCGCCCTCCCAGTTGTACTTGCCGGCCACGCCCACGATGATCACCGGCCCGCCGGCCTCGTGGAAGGCACGGATGTTCTTGACCTGGTTGTCCGAGAGCCGGTCCGTGTTGTGGAGGATCAGGGCCGCCGCCGGCTTGATACCGGTCTCCAACTCGTAGTCGCCGATGACCCGATAGGGGATCCCGATGTCAGCGAGGAGCGGGAGCCACGCCTTCACGCCGGAGCGGTACTCCAGCTTCCGTTCCATGAAGGCCTTCTGGTTCACGGTGGAGCTGACCACCGCGACAGGGAGAGTCTCCCTGGCCATGCGCTCCATGGCGCCGGGATCCGGTGGCGTCCACTCGCTGGCCCCGGACGGGGTCCACTGGGCCAGCGCCGTCGTGGCGCTGAGCAGGAGCCCCGTGAGGAGCACCACCAGTGCGGGGATCCGCATCACTCGTCTCCCACCGGGGCAGAGGCGCCGCCGGGGACGTACTTCTCGAAGAGCATCGGATCCAGGTAGGAGCCGTCGTCGCTCACGAGCGGGACCTTGGAGACCGCTGCGCGCGGGCGCCTGAATTCACGGACCTTGTAGGCGAAGTACGTGACCACCGCGAGG
>CAZNWW010000832.1:0-2037 GCA_964576155.1 uncultured Myxococcales bacterium
CGAGGTCGATGAAGCGGTGCTGGACCGCCTGCGATCCCGCATGAAGGAATCGAACGAGGAGACGATCCCGTTGGAGGATGACTTCGTTACGGTCCTCGTTGGCTATGCCAGGAACCATGACCTCGAAACGCAGATCCAAGCCACATCGGCGGCTATCGCTTCCACTGCAGCGCGCATCGAGAAGGGCGCGCCGGCCCTCGCCGGTGTCCTGATCCCGATCCTGGACACCGAGCAGGCGTTCTTCGAGGGTTTCGAGGGCGTCCCCACCAATGCGCCGGGAGTCTCGGCCCTACTCCAGGAGCGACTCCTCCACACCGCGGTCCTGCTGTTGAAGGGGCTCCCCCCCGTGCTCAAGGGTGGGGAAGACAGCGAGCCGGCCCATGGGAAGGACCTGGTAACGGCCTGGTTGGGCGCTGCCGGGGGTTTCACGGGCCCCCTCAACGAGATCACGGACGCGGCGGTCGAGGTGCCGACCTCCGATCGGCTCGTGCAATGGGGCATGCGCTACGGCGTGCTCTTGCTGCTGGGCCTGCTCCTCCTGATCTTCACCGGCGCCTCGCTGCTGCGGAAACGACCAGACCACCCGTTCAACGACAAGCGGTTCGTCTTCTTCATCTTCGTCCTGATCCCGGTGCAGACGCTCTTCGCACACAACTGGCTGACCCTGCCGTACTATATCGACAGGGCTTTTGGCGGGACCGCGGTCGGAGACAACTTCGAGTTCTTCTCGAACATCAACCCGATCCTGATCTTCTTCCTCGCCCCCGCGGTGGCCGCGGTGACCACGCGCGCCAAGGTGTATCCCATGATGATCTGGGGCACCCTGGTCATGGCCGCGCCGACCTTCCTGCTCGTGCTGCCGCCGAGCCC
The DNA here is from genome assembly GCA_964576155.1 of uncultured Myxococcales bacterium. Lineage (GTDB taxonomy): Bacteria > Myxococcota_A > UBA9042 > CAIXZC01 > CAIXZC01 > CAZNWW01. The sequence continues at coordinate 871 of CAZNWW010000832.1, forward strand.
GACCCTGCTCCTGACCTACATCCTGCTCATGTCCATCGGTGAGGCCATGTGGCAGCCCCGCTTCCTCCAGTGGGTCGCAGAGATCGCACCGGAGGGGCAGACGGGCATGTACATGGGGATCGGGCAATTCCCGTGGTTCCTCACCAAGGTCATCACGGGGCTCTACTCCGGATACTTCCTGTCCCAGTACTGTCCCATGGTGGGACCGCAGGATACCCAGACCATGTGGCTGCTCTACGCGCTCATCGCCATGGTGAGCCCCGTGGCCCTTTGGATGGCCCGGGGCTGGATGCTGAAGGCCGCCGGCGGCAAGGGCCTGGGGTAGACACGGCGATGACGCACCGCAGGCTCGGCCGCTACATTCTCGTAGAGCGTCTACGTACGGGCGGCATGGCCGAAATCTGGAGGGGATTGGCGGAGGGCCCCGGGGGCTTTCTGCGGAAGGCCGCTATCAAGGTGATCCTTCCAGCCTACGCCGAGGACGAGGACTTTCTGCAGATGTTCATGGACGAGGCGGCCATCGCTGCGCGCCTCACCCACGCCAACATTGCACAGATCCATGACTTCGATGTCGCAGGCGGGACCCCCTACCTGGCCATGGAGTTCGTGGAGGGCAAGGATCTCCGCGCGGTGCTCGAGACCGCTGCCCGCAGCCACCAGCCGATCCCTTGGGAGGTGGCAGCGGGGATCGCGTTGGAAGTGGCAAAGGGACTCTACTACGTCCACACCCTCCGGGAGGCCAGCCGCCCGCTCTCCATTGTCCATCGAGACATCAGCCCCCAGAACCTCATGGTGAGCTACACCGGCGAGGTGAAGATCGTCGACTTCGGCATCGCCCGGGCCGCCAAACGCTCCGCAGTGACCCGGGTCGGGGAGGTGAAGGGAAAATGTGCATACATGGCGCCGGAGCAGGCCCTCGACCGCATGGTCGATGCGCGCTCGGACCAGTTCTCCCTCGGCGTGGTCCTTTGGGAGCTGCTCACGGGTCGGCGCCTCTTCGGTGGCGGTACCCCTGCGGAGACCGTAGCCCGGCTGGTCAAGACCGTCGTGCCCCCCCCGCACGAGGTTCGGGAAGAGCTGCCGCCGGAGTTGTCCCGGTTGGTGACTCAATCCCTGGCCCGGGACCCGGGTGACCGCTACCCGAACATGCTTGTCTTCTACGATACC
>CAZNWW010000833.1:0-2029 GCA_964576155.1 uncultured Myxococcales bacterium
CGAGGAAGAGTGGACGTAGAGGTCGTATACCTTGTCGGGCTTCAGGTAAAGTTCAAAGCCTTCGCCATCGAGGAAGTCCAGGTCATAATCACTCTCCCCGACCGCCTCGGAGATCTCGTAGTAGTCCAGGCCCGGGATCTCCCCGTTAGAGCTTGCGATTACGGTGTACTCGTCGACGGACGCTCCGGATGAGTCGGTCACGGCCCCGATCACCCGGATAGGGCGGGGGATGACGAGGCGGAAGGTGTTGCTCTCTCCCAGGTCGAGGCCTGCGTACTGCTCCTCTACCATGTCGCTCCCCTCCGCAGGGGGCAACAGGCGGATGGAGATCTCCATGTCCGCAGCGTCCGGCGATACGCAGACTCGGACCGCCGGATCACATACCAGCCCCGCCATACAATGGCTGTCGGCTTGACAGGACTTGGGTACTTGGACCAGGGTCGGATCTGCGAGGCCGCCAGCGTCCATCTCGAAGCCGCATGCATGAAGGATGGGGATCAGGAGGAGCGCGACGAGGAGATGCGGGAGGAGGCGCCGCGGCGTCCAACCCGACTGCGTTCCCTCTCTGTCAAGCGTCCTCGTCATCCTCGTCGTCTCCGTGAAAAAATAGCAAGTCCCGGGTCGCCGTGCGTTCCGTGTCTGCAGTGACCGGTGCAGGTCCCTCCTCATGGGCATTCGCTGGGTTCAACGAACTTCACCGTCCAGAATCGTGCGACGGGAGGTCGATTTCCATTTTCATAGCTGATAGGGAACAACTCCTCGTCGATATCGAACTCCAGTGGCTCATCGCTCACCCAGACAGCGACATCGACGCGCTCGGCGTTCCGGAGGGAGTACTTCTCGCATGGGTCTAGAGACAAGGAGGCGTTCCCCACTTCAGGAAACGGCCCCTTCTCGCTCCCGGGAACTTTCCAGTACCACACGAAGAAGAGCGGGTCGGCCTCCGGATCCGTCACCGCATTGGCGATGGAGAACTCCAAGTTCAGACCGTATTTACGGTCGAACTCGTATTCAAAACCCACGGGCGTCGACAGTTTCCAGTCTAGCTCTGGGGGAAGATTATTGGGGTCTTCGACCACGTCGGGAGGAATCAGGCAACCCAGGACTTGCCAAAGAACAACGGGCAGCAGGAGCGTGAGCAACGCCGCCCGGATGCCCGAATGATTGTGCAAGCCCTGTGCCACGTTACGCCCGACCCCCTCTCGCCTAGCCCTGTCGCCGTTTTCGCCCGTCACCGGCGGGTCCGAAGGAGGCACGAACCACGACGCCCGGGATCAGGGATTGGTGAAATTCTCTACACATCGTTCCGTTCCTTCTCGAGGTAGCGGAAGATCGTCCGCGGGTCCACACCGAGTTGATGCGCAGTGCGGGTGCGGTTGTCCTTGTTCCGTCGGAGGGTGGAGAGGATGTAGTCGCGCTGGAAGCGCTCCTTGGCGTCGGCCAGCGAGAGGACCTCCACGTCCTCCAGCTCCAGGTCCCCGGGTTCGATCCGGGCCCCGTCCGCGAGGACCACGGCCTTGCGCACCCGGTTCTCCATCTCCCGCACGTTCCCGGGCCAGGTGTGGGCCAGGAGCGCGGCCATGGAGTCTTCGGAGAGCTGGAGCCCCTCCGCGTCGTACTGGGAGGCGAACTTTCGCAGGAGGTAGCGGGCGATGAGCTCCACGTCCTCTCCGCGGTCCCGCAGGGGAGGCACCTCCACCACGACCACGTTCAGCCGATAGTAGAGATCCTCACGGAATCGGCCGGCCGAAACCTCGTCGAGGAGACGTCGGTTTGTCGCGGCCACTACTCGGATGTCGACATCCTCCGGCGCGGTGGAGCCCACCTTGGTGATCCGCTTCTCCTCCAGGGCGCGCAGCATCTTTGCCTGGAGGATCATCGGCAGCTCACCGACCTCATCCAGGAAGAGGGTTCCGCCGTCCGCCGCCTGGAAGGATCCGGGCTTGGTGTTGTAAGCGCCGGTGAACGCGCCGCGGACGTGCCCGAAGAGCTCGCTCTCGATGAGGCTCTCCGGGATGGCGCCGCAGTT
>CAZNWW010000834.1:0-2028 GCA_964576155.1 uncultured Myxococcales bacterium
CGGGGTCCGTCGGTGGACCGATAGTGAGCGAGCCGGGAAAGGCGCCCACCGAGACTCCGCTGTCCTTGACGAACTTCCGTGTCTTCAGGTTCACCACGACCACGCTTGCGTAGCGCCTGCCGAGGTCGAAGTTGGAGTTGGCCACCAGCAGGTGATCTCCGGACGGGGTCACCGAGACGCTGACCGGGTAGTGAAGACCGTCGAAGAGCGGCGGCTCTCCGTCCACCTCGGAGCAGCTCGCCAGCGCGATCAGCGCCGCGGCAAAGATATAGCCCATGGTTCTATTGATTTCCCGTCGCACGCGCACCTCACAGGGGCGAAAACGCACGCAGTATATAAAGAAGATCTGAGCAGCACAAGCCCAATACGAGGCAGGGCGAGCCGGCAGGGCCGTCGCTGGCGGTGGTTGACCTCATCCCTCCGCGGAGCCATCATCAACATGGCATCTACCTGGAGGTTACCAATGAAGATCCGCTTCTATGGTCCCGTTCTTCGTCCGCCACCTGATGCCGTGGCGGCCATCGAGGCGTCCCCCCCGCAAGGCACCATAGACGACCTCCTGGCGGCCCTTGGCTACACACCGGATCATCGGCGGCACATCGTCGTGCTCGTCGAGGGGCGACGGCTCCACGCAGAGGACCGGATTCCCACGGGAGAGGTCGACCTCATGGTGATGGTACCCGTAGGCGGAGGGTGATAGGTTGTCGCCCCGGAGGTGATCATGGACGCCTACCTCGACAGAATCCGGAAGGTGAGGAACGCTTGGGGCGAACGCCTCGTGATCCTGGCGCACCACTACCAGCGGATGGAGGTGGCGGATCTCGGTGACTTCAAGGGGGACTCCTTCGAACTCGCTCGTGCAGCCACAGCCCGGACCGACGCTGAGCACATCGTCTTCTGCGGTGTTCACTTCATGGCAGAGGCGGCACGTATCCTGGCCGGCCCGCAGCAGCGGGTGTTCATGCCGGACAATCAGGCCGGATGCCCCATGGCGGATATGGTGGATCGGCGAGACATGTTGGCCGCCTGGGCGCGGATTCACCGGGTCATGGATGGGAAAAAGGTAATTCCGATCACCTACATGAACTCCTCGGCGGAGACCAAGGCCTTCTGCGGCGAGCACGGCGGCCTCGTCTGCACCAGCTCCAACGCGGCGCGGTGCTTTCGTTGGGCCTTCGAACAAGGGGACAAGATCCTCTTCGTGCCCGATGAATTCCTGGGGCGCAACTCCGCGGCTGTCGTGGGCGTGCCCGAAGCCGAGATGGCGGTGTACAACCCCCACGTTCCCGACGGCCGTCTCACCGACGGGGAGGTCCGAAGCGCTAAGGTCATCGCCTGGAAGGGCTACTGCCACGTCCACACCTGGTTCACGCCGGTTCACGTGGCGGCCGCCCGGGCCGCGCTCCCGGATGCTCGCATCGTCGTGCACCCTGAATGTCCACCCTCGGTGGTCGCCGCCGCAGACGCAGCGGGGTCGACCCGCTTCATCGTCGACTACGTCGAGGACGCAGGCCCCGGCTCGGTGGTCGTGGTGGGGACAGAGATCAACCTGGTGAAGCGCCTGGCACGGGACTTCCCGGATCGCACGGTCCGCCCCCTGGACACGTCCCTATGTCCGAACATGTACAAGACAACCCTCGCCAAGCTGGCGGACGTCCTCGAGAGCTTCGATGACATGAACGAGATCGTCCTGCGTCCGGAGATCGTCGAGCACGCCAGGGTTGCGCTGGAGCGCATGCTCGCGTTGCCGTGACCGGGATGAACGTTCGTACGCTCACGTCTGTGATCTGCTTCTTGCTCCTGGTACCGATGGGAGTTGCGAACGCGGACGAGAAGCCGCCGCTGCTCAGCTACAAGAAGATGCAGGAGCTCAAGGTGCGGTTGGTGGATCACCTCTGGGAGGTCGAGGTTCTGCCGAAGCCGGACCATCCCAACATGGATCCGGTGAGTGTCCCTCGGCGTTTCGGACAAGGGGTGGCGTTGGAGGTGCCTGGCAAAGGGATTCGGATCCTGGTCTCAGGCCATCTC
>CAZNWW010000835.1:0-2026 GCA_964576155.1 uncultured Myxococcales bacterium
GAGCAGTAAAAAAAGAAAACAATGATATGAGCAGACGCCTTGCGAACGCCCACCTCGTGCAGCCCTTGCGCGGGCTGATTGACTGGGTCAGAATCGTACCTTCGCCCGGATCCGGGTCTGGGCGGAGCGGAGGTTTCCATGGGACCGAATGAGGCCGCTGACAGCCGTCAGGACGACAGGGTCTATCGGCTCCTCCTCCTCCTGTTCATATTGTCCGGCGCAGGCGGACTCATCTACGAGGTGGTCTGGCTTCGGATGCTGAGCCGTGCCTTCGGGGTCACGGTCTATGCAGTGACCACGGTCCTGGCCGTGTTCATGGCTGGCCTCGCTGCGGGCGCGTTCCTGGGCGGACGCCTGGCGCCGAGGATCTCCAGACCCTTACGCACCTATGCGTTCATCGAGATCGGGATCGCAGCGACGGCCTGGTTGGCCACGGTGGTCATGGCCCGGCTCCCTGGGCTCATCCAGGCTATCCACTCCGGCGCGCCCGGGCTGCCTCTGGGGCTGATCTGGTTCCTGTTCGCAGCCGTGCTCTTCCTGCCGTCCACGGTGCTCATGGGGGCGACCCTCCCGGTGCTCTCGGGGCTCCTCAGCAACCAGGGGGCGACAGGGGATCGGCGGGTGGGGTTCCTGTACGCTTCCAACACCCTGGGCGCGGTCCTCGGCGTGGTCGGCTCTGGTTTCGTGCTCATCGGCACCATCGGCGAGCAGCGCACGGTCCTCGTGGCCGTGGCCATGAACCTCATCGTAGGAGTCCTCGCGTTCGCTGCCTCCCGGTTCTCAGGCGCCGTGGTACAGGAGCTGGAGCCCGCCCCTCAGGATGTCCCTCCGACGCCTGCAGCCGAGCCCATCAGCGGGCTCTCGCCGCGTCACCTGCTGATAGGATACGGCCTCGTCGGTTTGATCGCGCTGAGCTACCAGGTGGTGTGGTCCCGGCTCTTGATTCTTGTCGTGGGGACGTCGGTGTACGGGTTCTCGTCCATGCTCGCTATGTACCTCATCGGAATTGCTTCGGGCTCCGCGATCATGTCGGGCTGGCTTCGCCGTGTCAGGGAGCCCACCTTGTGGATCGGCGCGCTCCTGGCTGCGGGGGCTGTTCTCTCCATCCTCTCCCTCTACATCATGACGGCCATCGGTACGTCTGAAGCCCGGATCGAGTACACCTATTCGCGGATCTGGGAGTGGAAGGATTTCCTGGTCCTCCCCCTGTACAGCTTCGTCGTCGTATTCCCGGTGACGTTCTGTTCCGGGGCCTTGTTCCCCGGCTTTGTGCACGCGTATACCAGCGTACGGCCGGATCTGCCCCGCGCGGTCGGTCGGCTCTATGGCGTGAACACCGTCGGCGCGATCCTCGGGTCCCTCGTGACCGGGTTCCTCTTGATCGGGACCCTCGGATCCGTGCTCACGCTGATGGTGGCCGCGTTCCTCTCCCTGGCCTTCGCCACACTGCTCCTGCTCAGGTCGGCGCGTCGGGGCCTCCGCCTGGCGACCCTGGCAGTGTGGCCCCTGGTCATCATCCTGGCCGTCGGGGCCTTGGAAGACCCGATGCTCACGATCCTGAAGGCGCGGCTCCCCGAGGACGCGGAGATCAAGTACCACGCCGAGGACGTGGTGGCCGCCGCCACCGTCGTCGAGAACGGTACCCGCTATCTCCACGTCAACGGCTTGAGCGTCTCCGGCGCGGCCTACATCGCCCGGGTCTTCTACACCTTCGTGCCGGCGGCCTTCCATCCGAAGATGGAGCGCTACCTCGCCGTCGGGATGGGAACCGGGAACGGGATGCTGGGTGGGCTCCAGCTCGGCGCGGACACCACCATAGCGGAGCTCGTTCCGAGCGTGGTGAAGGCGCTCCCGGTGAGCCAGCCCGGATTCATGGAGGAGGTCCTGGACGATCCGCGGCTCCACATCGAGCTGACCGACGGCAGGAACTTCCTCCTGGTCACGGATCGTCGCTTCGACCTGGTGGTCGTGGACGCGTCACCGCCCCTCTTCTCCTCGGGGACCGTGAACCTCTACACAATCGAGT
>CAZNWW010000836.1:0-2025 GCA_964576155.1 uncultured Myxococcales bacterium
TGTAGGGTCCTTCGGGGTTCCTCGGTGAGAAAGTGTAGGCCGTAGCCGAGGACTCCCACGCAGCCCGGTCCGTGAGACTCGGGATCGAGCCATGGGAGTACATCTTGACGGTGGAGCTGGTGTCCGTCGGGAGCGGGGTGGCGAGGTTGATTGCCGCCTTAGGTCCGGCGTCCAGGGCTAGCGCGAAGACGTCGCTGAACTGCGATACCGCCCCCGTGGTAGTGGCCGGCGTCTCGAAGACGGCAAAGAAGTCCGTGCCATGGCGCTGGTAGGCGGCGGTGTAGCTCGAAGAGCCGGAGTAGTCGGCATCCTGGAATCCCAGCATGCTTCGGGGCTGGCTCGCCCCGTGGCTGCCGGAGTCGAAGAGCATAGCGAAGTTCGTAGCAGCTCCGGCCCCATTGACGGCCGAGATCTGAAACTTGGCGCCGGTCCAGACGACGGTGTAGGTCAGCGACGTCACGGCCGAGGCGTTGAGGTTGTTCTGGAGCTTCTGGGCGATGATGATCCCGCCGCCGACGTCGTGGGAGAGCTTGACGCTGACCTCCCCGGACCCCTCGTTGATGTCCATCCACATCCCGCCGTCGATCATGAAGAAGTAGTTCGCAGAGGTAAGCCAGAAGGAGCGAGGCCGGTCGTTCAGGGCATTGGAAAGCGGGCCAGAGGCGCTCTCCCCGTCGGCGCTGACGTGCGAAACCGAGTCCTTGTGGGTGAGGCAGTCGTCAATGAAGAGGGCAGTGCGTCCCATAACTATCGAGTCCCGTAGCGGATCCGGTCGGCGTACCCGATGCCGCGCTCCTTCGAGCGGATGAGGTGGTTGTCGACGGTATGGCCTAGAACCCGCCCGTCGATCTCTAAGGTCGTGTTCACGGTGACGGGCTGGCCAGCAGCGGAGCCGCCTTCGAGCATGCGGCTGATCGCCGCCGTCCCCTTGCGGTCGAGGATCATCTCGTCGCGCCGCATCATCACCGTCGTATGCTCCCCGAAGCCAGCAGCCCGGAGGGCTCCAGGGGGGAGCCCAGCATCGGCAACTACGCCAGCAACGGTTGTGGCCATGATGGTTGCCACGTTGAAGCCCACAATAGCGGCCTGAGCTGCAATGGCTGGGGCATTGAAGGGCGGAGGACCTGAGGCTGCGGCCTGCTGGAGGGCGACAGCTCCCAGGACAGCAGCCTGTCCCAGCGCCATGGCCTGCTGGACCATGAAGGTCGCCCGGGCAGCCTCCTTGGCCTCCTTGCTATTTGCCCCGTAGGTCTGAGCGACCATCTCGTTGATCTTCCCTGCCAGCTGGGAGACCCCATCCATAATGGCGACGGCCGCATCCACCTGGGCTGCCTGCTCCTGCTCCACCAGTCGCGCCCGCTCCTCCTGCCGCTGGCGTGCCATCTCCGCCCCTTCTTCGTAGTGCTTCTGGAGGCGCGCGTTCTCCTGCTCCAAGGCCTCCCGACTCCTCTTGTCGGCGTCCTCCCTGGCCTTGGTGTCGATGGCGGCAGCCTCCTGCACGTAATCGTTTATGACGTCAACGCGGTCCCTCATCGCCTGCTCCTCTGAGATGACCGTCAGTCTTGCGGCCTCGTTGATGGCATCCAGGCGCTGCCCTAGGGCCTCGTCCCTTGCCTCCTTCTCGGTGAGAAGGGACTTCTTCACCCGGTCGTAGGCCTTCTGTGCCTGCTCCTCCTCCTTCTCTTCCAGCTTCCTGCGAGCATCTGCCCCAGAGGCCCACTCAAAATCGCGCGCGGCCTTCTCCTGCGCGGCCTTCTCCCTCTCGATGTCACCCAAGAGATCCCGGCTAATCCCGGCGTCCTTCCCCATCTCATCGACCAGCCGTTTCCCCTTCTTGATCCGCTCCTCAAGGGCCGTGTTGAGGTCAACAGTTGCGCGGAACTCCTTGAAGACCGCGGCAACCTTCTTGCCTGAGACGACATTGAAGCCGGCGTCTTCCCTTGCTGCCCTTGCCACGATGGCGGCTGACTCCTCGCCGAGGTTGTTGAGCAGCCCGGCTTCGTGTGCCAGCGCCAAGGCAGCCCG
>CAZNWW010000837.1:0-2018 GCA_964576155.1 uncultured Myxococcales bacterium
GGGATCCTCACCAGTCGCAAACACTCGTCCGTCCTGCGCGGTCCAGATTGCGTCATATTGATAGTAGATCGGAGCGCTCTGCTTGACCCAGTTGTCACCATCCCATGACCAGAGGTACCCGCCGTCGGTGCCTACCCATATGGTATCTCCATGTGCCGAGATGGAGACGAAGGAGTCGGACGGGGACCAGAGCTCCGTCCACGCGGTCCCATCCCAGGAACCGAAGAACCCATCTCCACCTACAAAGACTCTATCCGGTGCGACGGCCCACACCGCGTTGAGATCGCGATCGTCCCCCCCGGACCAACCCAAAGCGGTCTGGGGGATCTGCTCCCACCCCGCGGCAGTCCTGTGGAGGATCAGGCCATCGTCACCCACGACCCAGACGTCGTCAGGTCCCGTGCCGTGGATCGAATTCATGGTCTGCGTGCGCAGGGGATCCGTTTCGTCGATCCACTCGGGGTATGTCGCTCCGGCGGAGGCCTCGTAGCGCATCAAGAGACCCTCCTCACCACAGATCCAGGCCAGCTTCGGCCCTGCGGCCCAGACACTCTCGATGGTTCGGTTCGTCGTGGGACTCACATCAACCCACACACCGACCGCCGAGGTGAATCGCAGCACCGCACCGCGGAACCCTGCGACGTACACCACGTACTCGTCCCCGTCGTCAACACCCGAGACGGCATGGAAAGTCTCGTTGAGGGGGATATCCTCAGCCCGCCAGGCCAAGAAGTCCCCGGCCCACCAGTCCCAGCCCGGGCCCGTGTCCACAGCGCTCATGGTGTCGTCGCCTGACACGACGTCCGCTACGGAGTCGTCGACGCCAATATCTTGTGGGACGTAGTTCACGCCCTGGCTCCCGCAGCCGGGCGCGGTCAGTGCGAGCAGCAGGGCGATGATGACATGGTGAAGAGGTTGATGATCACGCGACTCGGTCAGACTGTTCATTGGGCAACGATAGGTGACCCGGCGCCGGTGTCAAGCACCTCGCTGCCCTATTCCGGTTCGGGATCTTGTCGACCCGCTGAGCGGGATGTATCTTGGGAGCGGAGGGAACCTTGGGTCGAAGCATCTACAACCGTCTGAAGGACCCGCTCATAGGGGCCGTGGTCCAGCGGCGATACCAGGTCGTGCGTCGCATCGGCAGCGGCTCGGTTGTCGATGTCTACCTGGCGAAGCAGCGCACCCTGGGCGCACGTCGCGTCGCGCTCAGGGTTCTGAAGCCCGCCCTGGCGGAGCGGGACGACGAAGCCGGCGGGACCCACCGCAAGCGCTTCTTCCACGAGGTCCAGCTCGCGTGTCTCTTCAAGGGCCCCGCGTTCGCCCGCATCATCGACGGAGGAATGACCGACCCCGGACCGAAGCGCCCCTTCGTCGTCCAGGAGCTGCTCGAGGGGCCTCTCCTGTCCGAGCTGGTCACGGAGGCGCCCCTCTCGTGGCGTGAAGGGGCCGCGCTCGTGCTCCAGCTCTGCACGGCCACGGAGGAGCTCCACGGATACGGGGTCCTCTATCGCGACTTCTCGCCTTCGAACGTCATCGTCGAGGAGCAGCGTGGTGTGGGCCGGGTGGCCCGCATCTTTGACTTCAGCCACGCCACACTCGAGGGAGTCTCCGTCCTCGACTCCGAAGGCTCCGCTGAGGATCTGGCCGGTACCCCGGTTTTCTCCGCGCCGGAGCTGGCCAGCCTCGAGGAACCTCCCGGGCGAACCGTGGACACCTTCTCCCTGGGCGCGCTCCTTTACCTCGCGTGCACCGGTCAGGCGCCGGTGCGCCTGGACCATTCCGGGGACTGGGGGCCATGGCTGGAGTGGATCCAGGGTGGGCGTCCGGTGCCCGAGATCCCCTTCAAGGAGGCCGCCCCGAAGGCCCCTGCCGCCCTGGCCAACGTCGTCCACAAGGCCCTCTCCGTAGCTCCATCGGCCCGGTACTCCGAGGTCTCCGCTCTGGCCGCGGAGCTGCGGCGAATCCTGGGCCTCAAGTGCGATATAGACGAGGATACGGGCGGGTTCTCGCTGTCG
>CAZNWW010000838.1:0-2009 GCA_964576155.1 uncultured Myxococcales bacterium
GGGCTTGGAAGTCCAACTCGGATACCGGAACTACGAGATGTGTAGGATCAAGAGGGTCGGCACGGGGGGGGCGGTTGGGGGGCGAACGGGTCGCAGGCTCCCGGCTGGGTTGCGCCAGGTAAAGCCTGGACGAGGAGGATAGAATGGCAAGAGCACCACCTTGAAACCTCGTATTGGAGTCCAGCGGGTGCAAACCCCGCCCGGCAAAGCCTAGCCAGCAGCCGGAAGCGAGTCTTGCGTGGTCGTCGGGCAACCGGCGCTGCGAAGCGTAGACAGCGAGTGTGCAGGCTGTGTGATTGAGCCTCGAAATGGAGTTATCGGGAGGCCGACGTCGTCCCAGTAGCGGAAGGCAGTATCGACGTGCTCGCCATGGCAAGTGCACGCCGACTCCCCGGCGTCTGAGAGCAGGGCACGCACACATTGGGACTCCCCAGGAACCTGGGAGATCCCGCATTCTCCACCGAGACACGGGACGCCGGAGCCGCCCCTGACTGAAAGCTCCTGGCCCCTCTCCATTGTCGCCCGACCGGAGAGGGGAGCGAATCCTCGGGCACAGGTGGTACCGCCGAGCGAGCGCAACGAGCGAGGTGGGATGGGATACGGGAAGTCGGAGCATCTCATAGTACCGTCGAAGGCGGGGAACCACCTCCAGTGGGACCCGTTGGAGGGAAGGGGATGCTGGTCATATGGAACCGCTGGAGGGAAACGTGAAGGTGATACCAAGCGCCAGTAGCACGTCAACGAAACTGCAACGGATAGCGACTCTCGCGAAGCAGGCGCCTGAGATGTGCTTCACATCGCTAAGGACGGCGCCCCTGGTATCGATGGTCAGAGCTCCCACGACTTCGAAGAGGACCTCGAGGACAACCTCAACTCACTCCTCGATCGTGCGAAATCTGGCCGATATCGTGCCCCTGCCGTCCGTCGAGTCCACATCCCGAAAGGAGACGGTAGTCATACTCGTCCTATCGGGATTCCAACGCTGGAGGACAAGATCCTGCAACGTGCAGTGACGATGCTGCTTGAGCAGGTGTACGAGCAGGACTTTCTGGACTTCTCGTATGGCTTCCGGCCCGGTCGGTCCGCCCATCAGGCGCTTGAATCGGTGTGGCACGGCACGATGAAGATGGGTGGCGGGTGGGTCGTTGATGCCGATATCAAGGGCTTCTTCGACAATCTCGACCACCGAATCATCCAGGGTCTGCTTCGTGAGCGGGTGCGTGACGGCGTGCTGACCCGGCTCGTGGGTAAGTGGCTGAACGCCGGTGTCATGGAGAACGGTGCTCTCTCCTACCCGAAGCGTGGAACGCCGCAGGGCGGCGTAATTTCACCGCTGCTCGCCAACATCTATCTGCACTATGTGCTGGACAGGTGGTGGCAGGATCAAATTCTCCCTTCCCTACGGGGCAAGGGAGTTTTGATCCGTTATGCGGATGACTTCGTCGTCGTCGTCCAGAATCGAGAGGAGGCTATCCAGCTCCTCGAAGATCTTGGCGAACGACTGCGCGCCTTCGGTCTGGAATTGCACCCAGACAAGACGCGACTTGTGCGATTCCGTCGCCCGCCGCGCCGCAACGACAATGAGTCTCCCCCGCCGAAGCCTGGCAGTTTTGACTTCCTCGGCTTCACGCATTATTGGGGGCGGTCTCGGAAAGGGGTTGCGGTGCTCAAGCGGAAAACGGCCTCGACGCGCATTCGTCGCACTCTGAAGCGACTGAACGTGTGGCTGTCGAGACACCGACATGAAAAGGTGTCGTGGCAGCACGAGAAGCTCTGTCTGAGTCTGAAAGGTCATTACGCCTATTTCGGTATCACCGGCAACAGCCGTGCGCTCCAGCGCCTCCGCCACGCGGTGGCGCGGCTCTGGCGCAAGTGGCTGAACCGGCGGTCCCGTGCGGCGCCCAAGACCTGGGAGGAATTCTCCCGACTCCTGCATCATCATCCACTGCCACGACCTCGGATCATCCACGCAGCTCGTTACGCAGCGAACCCATAGGCCAAGGAGCCGG
>CAZNWW010000839.1:0-2007 GCA_964576155.1 uncultured Myxococcales bacterium
CGCCTGAGGCCCTCCTCTTCCACGATCCCGATGCGCTGGACTTCAGGATAGCGCCGGGGAGCGCGGCCGAGGACAAGGGCGTCACCCTCGAGGGATTCAACGACGGCGCGCCCGGCGGACCCGACCTGGGGCCCTTCGAGGTCGGCGAGGATCCCGGGACCGACTGGCCCCGTCCCAAGGCGACCACCTTCACCTGCGAGCCGCCGGAGGCCTGGTCCGGTCCCCTCCATTGAGAATCCGGAAGTCGTGGAGAGTCCGGAAGTCGTGGAGAGTCCGGAGAGCGTGGGAGACGCCGTGGACGATCATCAGGACTCCGCACCTGAGACTTCCTCCAAGGACGTAGCGGCCCCCGATCAGGTCGCTTCGAGCACCGGATCCAGTCGGGGTTGTGCCCGCACCGTCAGTCCGGGCAATGCCCCGGCATTCTGGTGGCTCCTTCTTTGCATTTTACTCGTCCGCGCAAGGCTTCGAGGATGGTCTCGGTCCTGTCGGAGGTGATCCAATGGCTCAGTGCGTCCTGACCATCCTGTTCATTTTCGCGTCCATGACCGGGGCAGATGAGACCCCGAAGCCCCTCTCGATCAACTACGAGACATTCGGTGAGATCACGGTGAATGCTGAGGTGCTCACCCACGACGTGGTGATCGAGAAGGGCAAGGTCCGCAGGCGAAAAAAAGGTCCATCAAGGAAACTGAGAGCGAAATACGGGCACACTCCGCTGACCCCTCAGGAGGAGATCCCCTGGGACTGCAAAACCCTCGTCATCGGGACCGGCATGCACGGCAGACTCCCCATCGTCGATGAGTTCAAAGAGGAGGCGAAGCGGCGTGGAGTGGAGCTGATCATCCTGAAAACCAGAGAGGCGGTCGAATACTTCAACAAGAACGTCAGCAAGGACTTGAACGCCATCCTTCATATCACCTGCTGACCCCGGCACCGAGTGCCGATGGCTCAAGGACCGTTTGAGCCAGCCTGGCTTGAATCAACCAGAGGAACCTCACAGCGAAAGAAAATCGTCTCCTCCGTCCTCGAGGGACTCCATCCCCACCCATCCCCTGTGGGACTGGGCGAAGCCCGCGTCCACCGGACTTTCAGGAGGGTTACAATGTCCAGGACGGTTCTCGTGCGCCTCGTGGAGATGATCGTCTCCTTGCTCAGATCCCTCTTCGCCGACCGGGCTGACCTTGCCCTCGATTGTCTGGCCCTTCGGCAGTAGGTCGCTGCCCTGAAGCGGGAGAGGCCCCGCCCCGTCTTGGACGAGCTGGATCGAGTCTTCTGGACCGTGCTCAAAGAGACCTGGGCCGGATGGACGGATAGCCTCATCCTCGAAGGAGACAGCCCCGAGCACCGGCCACCTTGGATGCCTCCGGAGAGGCGCCGATCCAATAATGAAGAGCTACAGGTCTGGTGATCGTGTTGGAGGGCGTCGTTCAAGGAGGGCCTCAGATACTTCGCCTGGATGGGCAACACCGGTTGATGGTGTTCGTTGGTTCTACGTGCCTAATCTTTCAGGGGATCGAACTCGAATTGCACGGAGCCCGTGAGCCCGCTGCGGAGCTCCAGGTGGAGGAGCGTGCCGCCTCCGTCCAGACGCGCCCCAGTCACGGAGGGCTGCCTGGCGGCCCAATCACGGGCAGCCTCAGCGGCTGGGATCGCGCCCATAGAGGGGACCATCGAGCGGTACCTCTCCTCGACCTTCTCCAGGAGGTCCAAGAGGATCACCGCGTCCTGCGCATCGGGGTGGAGCTGGGATGGGCCGGTCACGGGGGGTACCTCCTGACCATGGACGGCAGAGGGCGCAGCCGCAGTCAAGAGCAGCGCCAGCGGGACCAGCCCCCAGGCGGGCGCCAAATGACGAGCGGGGGCGCAGAGGCTCATTCGGGGAACACCAGGTACAGCTGGTCCACGAGGGCCGCGGTGTCGTAGATGCTGTCACCGAGATCCCACACCCGGAAGCGAACGGTGACCGTCTCACCAGGAGTGACGGCCCCCTCGACGGTCTTCCAT
>CAZNWW010000840.1:0-2005 GCA_964576155.1 uncultured Myxococcales bacterium
GGGCTCCTGCAAGGTCCTCTTCATCGACCTCTGCCCGGACGTCTCCGGTGAGGTGGAGATCGACACCCTCGGGTTCCTGTTCGGGATGGACCTGTCCGTCGTGAACAACCAGATCGACGCACAGGTCACCGAGAGCCAGGTCGTGATCATGGGGATCAACGTCAACATCGACGGCATCATCGGATGGCTGGTTGGCTGGATCGTGGACTGGGCGGTGACCAAGTACTCGGACATGCTCTCGGACATGGTGCAGACCATGGTTGATGAGCAGATCCAGAGCCTGGTCCTTGGCTTCCTCGGCCAGCTCGACCTCTCCCAGCAGCTCGACATCCCCAACCCGCTGAACCCGACCGCGCCGCCAATCTCGGTGTATCTGGACACGGTGATCCAGGATCTGTCCCTCGCCATGACCGGCGTCTACGTACAACTCGCCGGCACCGTACTGGCGGGGAAGAACATCAACAAGAACCCCCTTGGCTCCATTGGCCGCGCATCCTGCCTCAACTGGGTCGAAGAGACCTTCCAGTGGGACACGGAGCAGTTCGCGCAGATAGGTATCCACGACGACCTGATCAACCAGATCCTGTTCTCGGTCTGGTGGGGCGGCCTCCTGGACATGGTGGTTCCCCTGGAGAGCTTCATCGACCCGGACACCCTTGAGCTGGAGGGCATCGGCACCCTGGAGGATCTGGGCATCACCAACATCGTGGCGACCACGGAGTTCTTCCTGCCGCCGATCATCACGTCCTGCAACGACACCGAGGAGCTCCGGCTCGAGGTGGGCGACATCTACGTCGAGCTGAACATGAACATGCTCAATGAGCCCGTGACCATCGGGGTCTTCGCCAGCCTCTCGGCGGAGGCCGCGATCGACATCGTCCAGAACCCGGACGGCTCCCAGGAGTTCAGCCTCGGCATCGGGGAGATCGATCCCCTGGTGGTCCAGGTCACCTACATCTCGGACAACCTGGCCGGCGCCGAGGGCTTCATGACCATGATCGTGCAGGGCATCCTGCTGCCGACGCTCCTCGAGGGCCTGACCGAGGGCTCCCTGGCCTCGTTCCAGCTCCCGGAGTTCGACATCTCCGGCATGTCGGACATGCTGCCGCCGGGCTGGGTGATGAAGTTCGTCATCGAGCAGTTCTACCGGGTGGACGGCTACACCACCATCGAAGCCAACATCACGCCCGCACAGTAATTGCCCAAGAAACGCAAGGTCTCCAACGACACCTTCTACGTCGCCCGTCGCGTCGGCCGGGTCGTGGGGAACCACCCGGTCTTCCGCAGCGGCGGACGGGTCGGCGTCGGGGTCTCCGGCGGGGTCGTCTCCTCGACCCTCCTGTACATCCTCCATGCCCGCCACCGCTGGGTTCCCGTCCGGACGGAGCTGATCCCGCTGCACCTGGGCCCGGGTCCCCTGCCCGACCAGCTCGCTGCGGTCCTGTCGAAGGTCGACGCTACTTGCCGGGTCGTGACGCCCGCCGAGGGGGTCGACACCACGGACCGTCTGCTGGAGGCGGCCGGGGAGCTCGGCCTGGACGCTATCGCGTTGGGGCATGTCATCGACGACCGGGCCGCTGCGGTCCTGGGGAGCCTCGTCTTCGACGGCGTTCCGGCGTCGCTTCCGACTATCGTCGAGACAGCGGGCCGCCCCGTCCTCGTCCGCCCCTTCGCCATGCTGCCCGAGGAAGCGATCCTGCGCGCGGCCGCTGACAATGGGATCTCAGGACATCCACCCACCCATGGCCGGGACCGCGAGTGGATGGATAGGCTCATCAAAGGCGTGGGCGGGGAGCGCCTGGAGCTCCTCACCAACCTGGTGAACGCACCGGACCGCGTCCGTAAGGACTACCTCGTCTAGGATGTCATCCCGAGCGAGCGGAGCGAGTCGAGGGATCTCATACCAAGTCCAATTGATCAGGCTTGTGTCTGACTCGCCAGACACCAATCCTGTTCAACTGGACTTGGTATCAGGAGTTCCTCTCGGGTACCGGAACTACGAGAT
>CAZNWW010000841.1:0-1988 GCA_964576155.1 uncultured Myxococcales bacterium
GATCCGAGAGGCCCATCAGGCGGACGTATTCATGGCCGAAGATCATATGGAACGCGACGAAGAGGCCGAGGACTGGCGCGTCCATCCCGGTCAAGACCGGGCTGAATGTCTCAGGCCAGAGCCAGGCACCCAATCCTCCAGTGGCTGCGCCGGTGAACGCGCAGACGGTGAGGAAGAAGAGGAAGTGTTTCTGGCTCCAGCGACGGGCGAATATACCTCCGAGCATCCAGAGAAGGGCCACGTCGAAGATCACACCTAAGAAGTCCGCCGGGGCGTGGACGAAGGGATACGTGAAGATCTGCCAGACCCTGCCCTCGAGGAAGAGGGGTGGGGAGAAGCCCACCATGAGGAGGATCCGCGTCACGAGCTCCTTCGGCAGGGGGAGGAGGGCGAGCCAGGCAACGACCTGGACTCCTACCAGCACCTGGAGGACCCGGGGGAGTCCCCGCCAGGAGATCAGGATGCGATCCCAGAGTCCCACGCGCTCAGTCCTCATCCTGTGCGCTTCGGATCGAGATGAGCTGGGCTGCGATGCTCACCGCAATCTCCTCCGGTCCCACGGCCCCGATCTCCATGCCCACCGGCATGCACACGCTGGCGATCTGTTCCTCGGTGAATCCCTCGTCGCGGAGGGTCGTTCGGAACTTCTCGGCCTTGCGTCTGCTCGCCATGACACCGAGGTAACGAGGAGTGCGGGGCAGGGCGGCTCTGAGGGTATACAGGTCATGGGTGTGCCCGTGAGTCATCACCAGGACCCAGTCTTCCTTCCGGACAGACTGTCCCGCGTCCGAGGCGTGGTCGGATTCGACCAGGTCTACGCTCTCATCGAAGCCGGCGCCCTCGAGGAGGGGGCCACGGGTATCCACTACGCGAACCCGAAATCCGGCGCGGAGCAGGAGGGGCGCCAGGGCCTGCGCGCAATGCCCGGCTCCATAGAGGATCACCCGCTCTGCGGGGAGGTGAGGCTCTATAAACGCGGTCATGGCGCCGCCGCAGGCCATTCCGAGATCCTTCCCGAGGTCGTACCGGACCAGCTTCGAGGCTCCGTCGGTGAGGGCCTCACGCGCGGCCCGCATGACCTCCCACTCGAAGCGACCCCCGCCGACGGTGCCGTGGATGGTGCCATCGTCCAGCACAAGGAGACGAGCGCCGGTCTTCTGTGGAGCGGAGCCTCCGGTCTCCACCACCACCACGCTGGCGAAGGGGCGATTGGTCCGGAGCAGATCGGTCATGGTACGTGAGAGATCGTAGGTCCAACTCATCGTCCGTCCTCCAGGGGCTCGGCCGCGACAGGGATCGCGGTGATACGGTATCCATGACGCCCGGGGGCATCGCTCGAATCAGCGCTCTCGACGCAGAGGGTCATGGGACCGCCGGGCTCCGGCGTCAGTTGGACACGCTCGCGGCCCCCCTCGGATACAGTGACCTGTTCAACCAGCGCGCCTCGAGGCCCATAGATCGTGCAGCGGACGCCGCGATCTCCACGCTCATCGATGGAGACCTCCAGACCGCCGCCGCCGGTCACGGTACCCATGGGGAGAACGAAGCAGTCTCGATCCCCGGCGAACGCGATGAAGCCCTGGAGGCCATCCTGGTCCGGGTTCACCAGGGAGGCGTGCTCGAGGTCGTCGTTGGGCTCGGTCTCCTCACCTGTGGTATCACGTACCTGGACAGTGAGGGTATAGGGAGTCAGCGCGCTGGCGCCCTCTGCCGTGCGGAGGGCCAACCACCCGCCTTCGGCCGGGGGAGACCAGTTCGGGAGGGAGAGTCCGGCGCCGGCTTCATCGGGCTCTATGTGTCCCAGGACTTCCCCGGAAGCGTCCAGCAGCTCCAGCACGGGACGCACGCCGGGGACACCGTCCAGATCGATTCGAATGGCGCGGGCATCACCGGGGACGACGTGATAGACGTCGCGGTCGGCCACATCGTGGAGCCAGCCGGTGACTGTGGCAGGGACCTGGAGCCGGGTCGCCCGCTCGACAGAGTCG
>CAZNWW010000842.1:0-1982 GCA_964576155.1 uncultured Myxococcales bacterium
AGGCGACGTGTCCTCCGCGGGGATCGTGTCTTCCGCCGGGGTCGTCACGTCCTCCTCGACCAGGGGCGTATCCACGCCGCCGACGCTGCCGCCGTCGCCACCGGAGTAACAGCCGAAACCAACCACCCCGAACACGACCAGAACCACTCCGAGCCATCGCGTCATCACACACCCCTCTGAAGTCTCGTGCCCGCTATCACGCCATCTGACCGCGGTGGCCTACGATTATATTATTGATCCACATCAAGACGTCGTCGTCCAGACGAAGCTCTGCAGAGCGGGCGTTCTCTACTGCCTGGCCCTCGGTGCGTGCGCCGACCAGGACGTGAGACACACCCTGTTGGGCCATGGTCCAGGCCAGGACCAGCTGCGTCAGGGTGGCGCCATGGTTGCTTGCCACGGAGATCAGCTCCTTGCAGAAGACACGCACGGCCTGGAGGTTCTCGGCGGTGAACCGCTGGTGGGTCAGGCGCTGGTCTCCCGGTCCGAACTCCCGATCAGGGCCGACCCTGCCCGTGAGCAGGCCCAGCGCGAGTGGAGAGTACGCGAGGAACGCCATGCCGTGCTCCCGGACGTGCGGGAGCTGGTCATTCTCGCAGCCGCGGTCCAGCATGCTGAACTTCTCCTGGTCCGACGCCAGGTCGCCGGCGGCGGCGTAATCTGCCATCTGCTCAACCGTGGCGTTGCAGACACCGACGGCGAGGATCTTGCCCTCTTCCTTAAGGCGCTCGAGGACCGCCATGGTTTCCGCTATGGGGGTCACGCCCTCCTGCCAGTGGGTCTGGTAGAGATCTATATGGTCCGTGCCGAGCCGTCGGAGGCTGGCCTCGACCTCCCGCCGTATGGAGTCCGGCCCGAGGTAACGGTACACAGCCCGCGCTCCGGGGCCGGCGATGCCCTCCTCGTCGGCGTGGAAGAAGAGGTCCCCGTCGGTTCGGTCCCAGACGAGCCCGCATTTCGTAGCGAGGACCACCTGGTCACGCCGATCATGGATCGCCGCGCCCACGATCTCCTCGGAGCGGCCGAAGCCATAGATCGGGGCGGTGTCGATGAGATCCACGCCCGCGTCCAGCGCAGCGTGGATGGCACGCACCGCTTCCCGCTCCCCCTGGCCGCCCCACATCCAACCGCCGATGGCCCAGGTCCCGAGGCCGATAGTGGAGGCCAAGATTCCGGATTGTCCGAGCTGACGTCGCTTCATGTGCCCTCCCGTCCCTACCCCAACTTGACAATCACCACACTCCGGGTCAATCCGCGAGCCCGAGCCCCAGTCCGAGCCCGAAAGTCTCCCCGTCGCCGACGAGCCTCCCCACGACCCCGACCCCGACCGCCGCTCTGAAGCTCGCACCTCCGGTCCAGGGCGTGCCCATTCCGATTACTGCCGACGGTGTCCGGAACCTCACGCCGCCGATGACGCAGCCCTCGTCGGTTTCACCGTCGCAGTCGTTGTCCACGCCGTTCCAGCAGAGCTCCGGTGCCCCCTGGTAGACCGCCCCGTCATTTGGCTCGCAGTCCTCGTCGTCAGGGACGCCGTCCCCGTCCGCGTCGTTGGGCGGGGGGAGGTCTTCGTCGCACGCGTCGCCGAGGCCGTCCTCGTCCCAGTCCTCCTGGCCGGGGTTCCAGATCTCAACGCAGCTGTCCACGTCGTTGAGGATCCCGTCCCCATCAATGTCCGGGTCGCAGACGTCCCCGATGAAATCCCCGTCCAGGTCAGCCTGATCCTGGTTGTAGCCCGTCGGACAGTTGTCCTCGGCGTTCGGAATCAAGTCTTCGTCGAGGTCATCGTTCGCGCAGGCCTCCGGGAAACCCTCGTCGATCTCAGCATCGCAGTCGTCATCCAGGCCGTTGCAGATCTCCTCCATCGGCGTCGGCGCGTCGCAGTCTGCCCACTCACCATCCACGCACAGTTTCTCACCGGCACAGACGCCGTGCTCGTTTGCGTTCTGGCATGCGGTTGCAAGCCCCTCGTCCAGCTGACCGTC
>CAZNWW010000843.1:0-1982 GCA_964576155.1 uncultured Myxococcales bacterium
CCTCGAGCGGATGTCCCCCCCCGGTGACTCCACCTGGCCCACTCCGCGGGCCGGATGATGGTGCTCGACCGCACGGTCCGTTCCCTCATCAAGCGCGGCGCGCTGGAATCCCTGGATATCCAAATCATCGCAGCGGCCAAGGCCGTGGTCCCTGACTGGTTCATCTGAGCCTGCCCCACGGGGGCGTCTCTGAGGCGCCCCCCCGCTTGTAGATTCAACAACGTTCTCGTAGAGTATCGTCCATGAGAACGTCACAACGGATCGCCCTGGCGCTGCTCCTCACGATCCTGGTCACCGACGGGTGCATCCGGTCCCGGTGCTACCGCAATCGTGACTGCCCCGGAGGTCAGGTCTGCAACGCGTCCACCGGCGCTTGCGTCATTCCGGACTGCCTCGGTGACGGCGACTGCCAGGAGAGCCAGATATGCCAGTCCAACGTCTGCGTCCCGGGCTGCGACGGAGACGACGACTGCGGCACGGCGAAGGTCTGCGTAGCCGGACACTGCGTCCTCGACACCTCCTCCGGCTCCGGGTGCATCTGCATTGGGGCGCCTGCCTTCTGCGCGCCCGACATCCACCCGGGGTCAACGACCTTCCAGTCCGAAGTCTGCATGGGAGATTCCTCCCAGACCGCCAAGCTCCTCTTCTTCGGGAACACCGGCTGAAGCCACTGCCGTCACCAGTTCGGTGACCTATGGGCGATGAAGGAATCGATCGCAGCGGACGGGATCGACAACGTCGAGCTCTGGTTCATCCAGCTCGGGACCAAAGACACCACGCCGAAGGAGGTCGAAGACCACATCGGGGAGTACCCCGCTGCGGTCCTGGCCGACGATCCCGAACAGACCATCTGGACAGCCTTCGCGTCCACGTGGTACGAGGCGGTCCTCCTGGATCCCGAGGGCTGCATCGTCGCCAAGTTCGGTCCCTTCTCCCCGGACGCGCCGGATCCCGATGAGATCATCCCCCTCTGGAAGAACGCCGCCCTGGGCACCCTCCCCTGCGACGAACCTGACCCCGACCCAATCGAGCCCTACTCAGATCCCATCGAACCCGGGCCCGATCAACTCGAGCCCGAGCCCGACATCTACACGCCGGACACCACGGACGTCCATGACGTGCTGTCGGAGATCATCGACACGCTCGGTGACGTCCCCTCAGACACCCCGGTTGACGTCCCACCTGACACCCCGCCGGATCTCCCAGGCGACCTCCCTCAGATTCCGCCATGGTGGTGCCAGGTGGATACGCCGCCCGCGCCGGCCGGCCCCGGAGACTCCCTGCCGTTCTTCACCTGTGTCGACATGAATCCCGCCTCGGCCACCGAGGGAGAGGTGGTCTCCAAGGCCTCCCTGAAGGAGCTGGTCTGGCTGGGCTACGCCGGGAGCGGCGGCTGAGGCTTCTGCGTGCAGCAGGCTGCTGCACTGGAGGACATCGTGACCGGGCTCCAGGCCCAGGGATGGGACGACGTGATCGCTGTGTTCCTCAACCAGGCCCAGGTGGAGAGCACCTTCCTGTATCTTTCATCCGAGTTCAGCGGGCCCGCGGTCCAGGATCCCGACGACGGGAGCCTCTGGGCGGAGTTCGGCCTGGAATACAACGGGGCAATCATCGTGGATCGTGACGGCGTGATGACCGCCCTCTTCCCGTCTGTGGCCATCCCCGACGATTCGGACGCCATTACAGCTGCCCTGCAGGAGGCCCTCGAACAGCCGTGAGACGCATCCCTCCGCTCTTCCTGGTCATCCTCCTCCTGGCCCCGCGCTACGCCGCGGCAGAGGATTGCTGGGACGCAGCCCGACCGCTGGCCAATCGGAACGACTGGATCGCTGTAGAGAAGACTCTACGGAGGTTCTCGGCGCGGGATCGGCCCTGCCAGCTCCTCCTGGCAGAGTCCCTGATCCACCAGGGGAAGTACACCTGGGCTCTCCAGATCCTGCGGCCCCTCGCTGAGTCTTTGCGCCACAAAGACGCTGATCACT
>CAZNWW010000844.1:0-1981 GCA_964576155.1 uncultured Myxococcales bacterium
GGTCCACCGACGCCCGGGTCGCCTTCCTTTGCTCCACGTCCAGATCGAACTCGTCCGCTACCCGCCCGACCACCAGCCGCTTCCCGAAGTCCTGCATCGCACCGGAGCAACCGACGATCAACAAGAGCGGGATGATGTACATCGTACGTCTCATGTGGATAAGTATGTGCCTTTCTTTCAGCGGATTGAAGGGGCTGGGTGATTTTGAGGTGCTGCCAACTACTCCCTACTGTCTTGGCGTGGTATACGGATATGTATCGGACAACCTCCGGGAGCGCGCATGATCCGCTCCAGCCACTACCGCGTATTCCCTCTCTTCATCCTCCTTGCCGGGTGCGGATCCCAGACCACCATCCACGCGAACTTCCCAGGTGAAGACTCCACGCACTTCGGACCGGGTAATGAGTGGAACAAGGTCGACGGCGCCGCCGGGACCGATGTCACAGGGGCGGCGGACAGCGCGGGCTGGGATCTGACCGATGTCCTCACGACCGGCGATAACGTGGAGCCGGCCGATGGGGTGGACGGATCGGGCGGTGATGCGACATCAGACGGGTCAGCAGACACGCCGCCCGTCCCGGACGTCACAGACATCACGGTGGAGGAGGACGTGAGCTGCCTCTTTGTCCCCGAGGTCGGCGCGTTCACGCCTATCCTCGAATGCTTCTGGGACGACCCCGTCCAGAAGACCAAACATGACGACGTGGTGATGACCCCGGTGGTGGCGAACCTCACCGATGACAACCACGACGGCGTCGTGGACGTGCACGACATCCCGGACATCGCGTTCCTCACCTACCGCCGGTCGGAGGACGGGTGCTGCAACGTCAACGCCGTGCTCAGGGTGGTCTCGGGCGCATGCCAGGGCGGTCTCACGGGCCAGGGCAGCGGGGAGAAGCTCCTGCACGAGCATTACTGGATAGCGTCCCCGGCCCTGGACAACTCCAGCGGTCTGGCGGTGGGAGACGTGGACGGAGACGGGCGCCCGGATCTGGTCGGAGTCAGGAACGGCGGCGGCGCGGTGGCATTCTCCTCTGTGCTGAGCCACCAGTCCTGGCCCGAGGCCGTGGCGCTCAACGACGGCTGGATGGTGCTCGGCGCGGCCGACGCCATCGAGGCTGTTTCAGAGGAGGTCCCGGACGACGCAAAGTTGATCACCGCGTCCCAGCCCGGGGAAGAGATCCGGTTCACCGGATCGTGGCCGGTGACGAGTCGTGCCATCGCGATGGTGTACGTAGAGGCCTGGGCGCGCCCCCTGGGCCCCGCGGTGGACCTCACCGGGGTCATCGCGGTCGGAGCGGAGACCGCGGAGTCCGTCCCGGTGAAGGTCCAGGCCTCCGGGGAGTGGGAGCGGCTGTTCTTCGAGTTCCCGAAGAACCCCTTCAATTCAGACCACATGTGGACCGACGCGGACCTGGAGGACCTCGAGTTCGGGCTGATCCACCAGGGCCCCATCGGGGCCGGCGTGGAGGTCACCCGCGTTGACCTCGTGGTGGACCATGTCGTGGAGAAATGGCAGAGCACCCACCCCAAGGGCGTCGACTTCCTCGCGGGTCCCCAGCCGATCATCACGGACCTGGAGAACGACGGAACCGCGGAGGTGGTCGTGGGTCGTGTCGTGCTGAACGGCGCAGACGGCTCCCTGAAGTGGAAGGGCGGCGCGGGCATCGGCACCAACTCGTTCATGGGGCCCATCTCCCTGGCCGCGGACATCGACCTGGACGGGAGCCTGGAGGTGGTCGCGGGGAACACCGCCTACCGGGCCAACGGGGATGTCTACTGGACCTACTCCTACGGCGAGCCGGGCTCCGGGTGCAGCGCGTCGGGCTTCGCCTGCGACGGCTTCGGTGCTACAGGCAACTTCGACTATGACCCCGAGGGCGAGATAGCGATCATTCGGCGAGGGGTCCTCTACGTCCTCCAACACGACGGGACGCTCATGGCCCGGGTGATCCTGCCCGGCATCGACTGCCAGCACAAC
>CAZNWW010000845.1:0-1980 GCA_964576155.1 uncultured Myxococcales bacterium
CGCTCCGTGCAGCACGAGATGGGCCACGTCACCATCCAGTTCCACGTCGGCGCGCACATCCGTCGCCGCCGAGAGGTGAAGAACGCTGGTCCACGACAGGTCAGCCTCAAGCCGCCAGAGCCACGTTCCCTGAGGCGATGGGTCTGTCGACGGAAGGACCGCCCACCACGTACCCGCGTGAGACCAGACTTTCGACTGCGGCTTGTTGGCCGTGTCTTGAGATACGGAGAGGGGCGTCAGCCAGAGGCAATCCATCTGGCTCAGCTCCGCGGGCGGCAGGGTGGCTCCGGCGCAGCCTCCGTCGAGACAGACGTCATCGCCGGTGCAGGGATTGCCGTCGTCGCATGCGAGGCCGTCTGCGGGCCCCGTTGCGTGGACGCACGCGCCGGTCTCGCCGTCGCAGACATCGTCGGTGCACGGGTTGGCGTCCGCGCAGTCCAGGAGCATCCCGACGCATTCCCCGGCATCGCATTGATCCTCGTAGGTGCAGGGGTCCCCGTCGTCACATGGGAGCTCCGTCGGACAGAGCCCGCCGCAGCCATCGTCGACCGCGCATGCTTCGCAGCTCGGGGTGCAGGGCAGCTCCTCCGGGGCGACGTCCTCGGCGACGTCCGCCGCGGTCGGGACGTCCTCGGGGGTGACCGTGTCCGTGCCGGGTGCGATGGTGTCCGGCCCCGGGTCGCTGACGTCGGGCTCCAAGGCACCTCCGCCGCCACCGCTGTCACAGCCTCCCAGGAGGCCGAGGGCCAGAACAAGAACTCCGATGCCTGTTCTTCTGTGCATGCTGTACCCCTCCGTCGATAGAGTTTGGGCAGTGCGGGGCCGCGAGGCAAGTGGCAGGCGCGGGACGGCCCTGCCGGTGCGGGATGTCGACGTTGCTGTCCTCGGACCAATCCCTCCGTGGTTCGGACTCTCGCCTGGGGTCTACTCCGGGGCCCCATGTACCCTCGCTCCTTGTCCGTGGATGTCCTTGGGCATAGAATCGGGGCATCGATGCCCTACGCAGACCGGGGAGGTTCTTGATGGGATTTCAGCGGATGCGGGGCAGCTGTCAAGGGTGGTCCGGACACGCGTTGGGGACGGGACTCCTCCTGGTCCTTCTCGCCGTCCTGCTCGGTCCGCGAGACGCCGCGGCCGACGTTGCGTTCCTCCGGCTCCAGTCGAACGCATCCTACGCGCCCATGACTCTCGACGCGGGGCGAGGGCTCACACCATCGCTGCACTGGGAGTACGAGGACCATCGCAAGCATAACTGTGACGGGGTGGCGGACGAGGGGTTCGACGACGCTGACGGAGACGGCGTGGCTGACTGCGTCTCCATCGACGACGACGGGGACGGGATCCTGGACTTCCAGGACAACTGCCCGACAGTGCCCAACCCGGATCAGATCAACTCGGACAGCGATCTTCTGGGGGACGCATGCGACCCGGACGACGACAACGACGGGGACCCGGATGCGACGGACTGCGAGCCCACGGATCCCCTGGTCTCCTCCCTGGAGACGGAGCTCTGCGATGGCCAGGACAACGACTGCGACGGCGGCGTAGACGAAGAGTTCCCGGATGTGGACGACGACGGCGTCGCAGACTGCGTAGATCCGGACAACGACAACGACGGAATCCCTGATGACCTGGATAACTGTCCGACGGTGTACAACCCGGACCAGGCGAACTCGGACACCGATCTCATGGGGGATGCCTGCGATCCGGACGATGACAACGACGGGGACCCGGACGCTACCGACTGTGCGCCCAAGAACCCCCAGGTAGGCTCACCCCTGCCCGAGCTCTGCAACGGGCAGGATGACGACTGCGACGAGGCTGTCGACGAAGAGTTCCAGGACCTGGACCAGGATGGGGTTGCGGACTGCGTGGATCCGGACGACGACGGGGACGGGATCCCGGACAACCAGGACAACTGCCCCCCCAGGGGTTCGCCCGCCTCCGCTGTCCCTCCTGTGGATTTGAGCGGTTCGTGGC
>CAZNWW010000846.1:0-1971 GCA_964576155.1 uncultured Myxococcales bacterium
TTCAGCGGCAGATGCGCTCCTCGGTGAGGACGCCGCGGCGGGGCCGCTCCCAGACCCCTTCGGAGACGCAGAGACCCTCATGTCGAGCATCCAGGGAATCGGCGACGAGGCCCGCGGTGAGCTGCTCTTCGCCATGGCCGTGGCCGCGGCTGCGGCGGACCAGCCGAAGACCGCCCGGATCATCGAATCCCGGGCCGGAACCCCACCCGAGGCCCTCCTCCCTCTGCGCTTCGCCTGGTCAGAGGACCGGCCTCCCCCGGAGGAGCTGGAGACCGTGGAGAAGGCCTTCACGGGGACCGCGCTCACACCCTGGTCCCGGGACCGCCTGCGGGCCCACTGGATGGAGCGGCGCGGCGACGCAGCGGGAGCGAAGGCTATCCTGTCCGCTCAGAAGACAGCGGATCTCGCCTGGATCCACGAGTTGGCGGGTGTAATACTGGGCCTCCTGTTCCTGGGGCTGGTCGGTATAGCGCTGCTGATCCTGAACAAGCGCCTGATACACCGATGGAGCGAGGCGCCCCCGGACTACCTCCACGCCCGATTCCGCTGCACACCCTGGGAGACCCTGGCCCTCTTCCTGTTCTGGTTCATCGCGTCCCAGGCGGGGGGTGGGGCCCTGGCCTGGGCCTTCCAGGACGAGCTCTCGAAGGGTGCGCTGATCCTGGCGGCCTACGTGTTCAGCGCGACCCTGGGCCTGGTCTTGATTCACACCTTCGGGGTCCGAGGCTTCAGCCGGGCCGCGCTCATTGCGCCGGAGCCCCCCGGTTGGCGTGATCTCATGGGGATGGTGAGCCTGCGAGGACGGGACCTCCACCTCCGGGCGATGCTCTGGGGCCTCGCCGGCTTCGCTGCGGCCCTCCCGGTGGTCTGGGGTCTCTCGTTCCTGAGCCTGGTCCTGGTCGGTGGGGACACCCACCCGGCGATCCCGGTGTTCATCGGGTCCGAATCAGCGGTAGACCGAGGGATGCTCCTGGTGACGGTCTGCGTCCTGGCCCCCCTCTTCGAGGAGTTCCTCTTCCGCGGCTACCTCTGGAACCGCTTCCACAAGATGCTGGGGGTATACAGTGGCACTGCACTCTCTGCGCTGGTCTTCGCCGCGGTCCACCTCTCCCTCGGCAGCTTCCTGCCCCTCATGGGTCTGGGTATAATCCTCGCAGTGGTAGCCCGCCACGCCGGCTCCCTCTGGGCATCGGTGCTCACCCACGCCCTGTGGAACCTGATGAACATCATGTTCTTGCAGCTCCTCTACCGATAAGCCCCGCACCGCCGGAGGCGCAGCACCCAACGTCACTGGTGCACCGAGATGGACATATCCCAGCCGGGAGCGTGCGACCTGGGCTCCGAAAGCAACTAACGGCGCACTGCTCCGAACCCGCAGGTCAATGCACCGACCCCGACGAAAGAAAACCGTCTCCTCCGTCCTCAAGAGATCCCCCCTCCCCATCCGTCCCCGGTTGCCCTCATTCGGGAGTTCGACGGAGAGATCTGGCTCTACACCGGGGACGTGGGCCGCATGGACGCAGATGGTTACATCACCCTCGTGGACCGCGCCAAGGACATGCTCATCGTCGGCGGCTACAAGGTCTTCTCCCGGGAGGTGGAGGACGTCCTCTGCGAGCACCCTTCAGTGGCGGTCTGCGCGGTGCTCGGCATCCCTAACCCGAAGCGCCCCGGCAGCGAGCACGTCCGGCTGGTGATCCAGCCGGCGGCAACCCATAAGGACCGCGCACAGAATGAACTCCGGGATGAGATCCTGGCCTACTGCCGCGAGGCCCTCGCTCCATACAAGGTCCCCAAACAGATCGACATCATGGATGCGCTGCCGCTGACCGCGGTGGGAAAGGTGGACAAGAAGGCGCTGCGGGGAGGGTGAGATCTCTGCACGGGGTCAAGCCCCTTCCGACCCCGGCTCGCTTTGCGAGCCGGCGCCACCTTCCCCACGGGGAAGGATCGGGGTTTTGTCGGTTTACC
>CAZNWW010000847.1:0-1968 GCA_964576155.1 uncultured Myxococcales bacterium
TCGCCTGCGGCGCGACCGCGGCCACGGATATCACGGGCTTCGGTCTCCTCCTGCACCTGGCTGGGATGAGTTCGGATTCGGTCACGGTTGAGATCGACGCGGACGCTGTCCCGTTGCTCGACGGGGCAAAGGACCTCGCCATCGCTGGCTTCGTCCCCGGCGGCACCCGCGCCAACCTGGCCCACGCTGCCAATACCACCCGCTTCCCCGAGGACATGGACGAGACCATGCGCCTGGTCCTCGCCGACGCACAGACATCAGGCGGCCTTGCGGTCGCTGTGCCTCCTGATACGGCAATTCGCTTCGAAGACGAGATGGCGAAACGTGACGCGGCCTGCTGGCGCATCGGACGTCTCCTGCACCGGCGGACCCACGCGGTGGAGGTGGTCGCCCCATGATCCTCTTCGGGATCACCATCAACCGCCGGCAGGCCTGGCTGCTCCTGGCGGACGCGATCCTCGTCCTCCTGGCGATCAACTTCTCCAACACCCTCCGTCTGGGGCACGAGTTCACCACGACACAGGTCTTCCGCCATTGGGACATCCGTACCGGCGCGACCTTCTTCGCGGTGCTCGTGCACCTGAGCTTCCTGTACGTGTTCGAGTGCTACTCAACTGAGCTGGACTACCGCCGCGCCCTCAACCTGATGCGGGTAGGCCTCTCCGTCGGCCTCTCGGGTCTTGCGCTCTCTGTGATCTACTTCCTGTTGCCCAACTGGTCCATCGGACGCGGGGTGCTCACGATCCACACCATCTCCGTGATGCTGGGACTCTCTGTCTGGCGGATCTTGTACTCCTCTGTGGTGGTGAAAAGCCGTACCCCGAGGACCGTAGCGGTGGTCGGTGCAGGGCCTGGAGGCCGACTCCTCGCGGAGACCCTCGACTTTCCCGAGAACCCGGAGCTGCGAGTCACCGCGTTCATGGATCAAAGGCAGGAGCTGGTAGGCACGGAGTTGGCCGGCATCCCCATTGTCCTTCCCGAGATTGACGACCTTCCGGGTCAGTTCCGGGCCCTCGGGATCCGTGAGGTGATCATCGCTGACAGGGACGGGTGGGACGAGGACCTTCTCCAGAAGATCCTCTCCGCCCGGGTGGATGGCCTCCCTGTGCACGAGATGGCGCCAGTGTTCAAGCGCGTCACCGGGCGGGTGCCCGTAAGCTACGTGGACAACGCCTACTTCCTCTTCGGTCCCGGATTCAGCCTTAACCAGAACATGTGGGTCCGAAATCTCTTCCGCCTCTTCGACATCGGCCTCGCCTCTGTCGGATTGGTCCTCTCCATCCCCCTCCAGCTCCTGTCTGCCCTCGCCATCCTGCTCTTCAACGGCAGACCGGTCTTCTTCGCGCAGGAGCGACTCGGCAAGGACGAGCGACCGTTCATCCTTTTCAAGTTCCGGACAATGGTTAGGGACGCAGAGAAGCTCTCCGGGCCGCAGTGGTCCGCGTCCGACGACCCGCGGGTGACCCGCCTCGGCCGATTTCTTCGTCGATCCCGTCTGGACGAGTTGCCGCAGCTATGGAACGTCCTGAAGGGGGAGATGAGCTTCATCGGTCCCCGGCCGGAGCGAAAGCACTTCGTGGACCAGCTCCGCAAGGAGATCCCCTTCTACGGCCTCCGTTTCACCGTGCGGCCAGGGATCACGGGATGGGCCCAGGTGAACTTCCGCTACGGAGCGTCCCGGAAGGACGCACAGCGCAAGCTCGAGTACGAGCTCTTCTACATCCAGGAGGTGTCGCTGTTCCTGAACATTCTGATCCTCGCCAAGACCGTCCAGACGGTACTGCTGAGGCGTGGTTCATAGGAAACTATGCTCAAGAGGCCTCCAGGCATTTAGCTGGCTGAGGATGCCCGTCCTGCAGATGGGGAGGTTCCGATGTCCGCCCGACTCTTGCCGCTGCTTATACTCGTGCTCTCTAGTCCTTAAACAAGCGAAGATCCGTCATTCAACCGTGGTCAAGAAGCCACGTC
>CAZNWW010000848.1:0-1708 GCA_964576155.1 uncultured Myxococcales bacterium
CGGCCTCGCCGTGGATCATGAGGAGGGGCTCGTTGACCTTGGGGGCGTGGAAGAACGGGGAGAGGGTCGTGTAGACCTCGGGAGCCTCCCAGAGGGAGCGCTCCTCGGCCTGGAAGCCGAAGGGGGTCAGGGTGCGGTTGTAGGCTCCTGAGCGGGCGATGCCGGCCTTGAACAGTTCTGTGTGGGCAAGGAGATTCGCGGTGGTGAACGCGCCGTAGGAGTGGCCTCCGACCGCCATCCGCTTCGGGTCGCCGACGCCCCGGCGGGTCAACTCGGCGACCGCGGCCTCGGCTCCCGAGACGAGCTGGCCCACGTAGGTGTCGTTGGGCTGCGCCTCGCCCTCCCCGATGATTGGGAGGGTCGGGTCGTCCAGCACGGCCCAGCCCCTGAGCAGGAAGAACAGGGGTGAGTACCAGCCGATCCGGACGAAGCGGTAGGGGGAGTCGGTGACCTGGCCCGCGTGGTCCGCGGACTTGAACTCCGCGGGGTAGACCCATAGCAGCGTCGGCAGGGGACCGTCCTTCTCCTTGTTGTAGCCCGGCGGCAGGTACAGGGTCCCTGTGAGCTTGACGCCGTCCTTGCGCTGGTACCGGATCATCTCTTTTGAAACACCCAGGAGCTGCGGGGTGGGGTGGGGGAAGCTGGTCAGTTCCCGCTCCTCTTTGGTCTCGAGGTTCCGGACCAGGAAGTTCGGCGGCCTGTCCACGCCCTCCCGCCGGATCATGATCTCCCGAGCGTCGTCATCCAGCAGGAGGATCGGGTCGTCGAAGCGCTCGCCCTCGGAGCGGAAGAGGCGCTCGGTCTTTCGGGTTTCCAGGTCCAGGCGATCCAGGAAGGGGCGGTCGCCCTCCGGGGAGGCACCCCCGCCCATGAAATAGAGTTTGCCACCGTCGGCGTGGAGCACCGGTCGGCTTTGCGCTGTGTAGCGCTGCACCGGCACGCCGGGGTCGTTGTAGCGGTCCTCCCAGGAGCGATCGTACAGGCTCACAGGCGCGGTCTCGGGTGCGCCCGGCTGGAGGATCCAGGTGTGGACGTTACGGGTCTCCCACCACCACTCGACGACGATGGCGAGGTCGTCTCTACCCCAGTAGATTCCGCCGTAGCGCAGGGCCAGCTTTGCCAGGGACTGCGGCTCGCCGTCGAAGGGCGCCGACAAGGTGAGCAGCTCGTCCCGGATCTCCGCCTCCCGGCGCGGGTCGCCGCCGTCACGGGCCTCGGCCCAGGCGAGGGTCGCGGGCGCGTCGCTTCGCCACTCGAAGCTTCGGGGTGCGTCGGGCACCGCGGCGAAGTCCGTGGACATCTCCTCCACGAGGGGGATCTCCGCGACGGCCTTCACCAGGACTCCGTCTGCATCGAGGAGCTCGACGGTGCGGGGGAAGCGGGTGGCAGGCACCAGGGTGGACCAGGGACGGTGCAGGCGTTGGACCAGGAGGTACTCTCCCGAAGGGGAAGGGTCGAATTCCCGGTAGATCGTCGGTGCGCCCATGAGAACGACGTCGCCCTCGAGGGTGACCCGGGCGAGCTGCGCGGTGAGGAGATGCTCGAAGAGGGCCTCGTCATGGGGCGTCTTCAACAGATCCTGGTAGGTGCGTGCGGGCGCGGTGCGGCCCACGCTCTCCTCCACCACCGGACCGGAGGGGACCCGCGGCGGCTCAGGGGCCTGGCCGCGATCGTCGGGGATGAGCTTGCAGAGGATGCTCTGTCCGTC
>CAZNWW010000848.1:1718-1963 GCA_964576155.1 uncultured Myxococcales bacterium
TGAGACGCCGCGCCTTGCCGTCCTCCAGCGCAGCGACCCAGAGCTCGATGCGGTCATCCATGGTCAGGGTGAACGCGATGTGGCGGATATCCGGGGCCCACCGGATCCGGCGGAGCCGGGCGTCTTCAGGGAGGCCCGTGACCGGGGTCTCGGTCCCAGTGGAGATCTCCTGGAAGGTGAGACCGACGATGTAGGGGAGGCGGCTCGGTCCCGTGGTCCGTGGATTGATCCGGATCCCGGCCAGG
>CAZNWW010000849.1:0-1958 GCA_964576155.1 uncultured Myxococcales bacterium
CGCTCAACGAAACCCGAAACCCCCCGTCGTACAAGGCCGTGAGCGCGCCAGGTACCTCCTCGGCCGATCCAGCCAGGGCTGCGTCTCCCGGGTAAGGGCTTACCCCATCCGTCTGCAGACGCTCTGCGGCCGCGAGGGTCCGATGCATGGTATCGTTCTCCTCCGAGATGGCGGGTCTCCTAGAAATCAGAGACCGCCCCGAATGGCGATATACTTTGCCTTCCTAAATGAAGTTGTGCATTTTTCGCTTGTCGTTCCAGGTGCGCAGTGTTAAAAGGCCTCCATAGCCAGCGATGGCAACGCAGAACGCGTTTTTTCAGGTCATACAAACCGGAAGGGGGACTACCATGACCAAGGCAGAACTGATCAACACCGTGAGCGGGGACTACACAAAGAAGGACGCCGAGGCCGTAGTGAACGCGGTCTTCGAGACCATCAAGGGCACCCTGGCCGACGACGGGAACTTCTCGTTCCCCGGCTTCGGGACCTTCAAGGTCAAGTCCCGGGCAGCGCGTAAGGGCCGCAACCCGCGGACCGGCGCCGAGATCACGATCAAGGCAAGCAAGACCGTCACCTTCAAGCCCGCGCCGAGCTTCAAGGGCAGCCTCTAGAAGCCCCTGAACACATCACCCCGGCCCTGTCATGGGCCGGGGCTTTGATTGGTTTCCCTTTTTTTTTTCGGTAAATGGAGGCTTCGATGGCTTCAGCAAGGGAGACCAAGTACATCTTCTTCACCGGCGGCGTAGTCTCCTCCCTGGGGAAAGGCCTCACCGCAGCGAGTATCGGCGCCATCCTGGAGGCGCGGGGCCTTCGGGTCACCATCCTGAAGACCGATCCGTACCTCAACGTCGACCCCGGAACCATGAATCCCTTCCAGCACGGCGAGGTGTACGTCACCGACGACGGGGCGGAGACGGATCTGGATCTGGGCCACTACGAACGCTTCCTGTCCACCACCACCAGCCAGCGGAACAACTTCACCACGGGCATGGTGTACCGCTCGGTGATCGAACGCGAGCGTGCCGGGGGATACCTCGGCTCGACGGTGCAGGTGATCCCGCACATCACCAACGAGATCAAGGAGCGCATCTACTCCGCTGCGGATGGGGTCGATATCCTCCTGGTGGAGGTCGGCGGTACCGTGGGCGATATCGAGGGCCAGCCCTTTCTGGAGGCCATCCGGCAGATCCGCCTCGAGAAGGGCCCCGAGAACACGGTCTTTGTTCACCTCACGCTCCTGCCCTGGCTGGGGACCGCGGGGGAGCTCAAGACCAAGCCCACCCAGCATTCCGTGGCCACCCTGCGGACTATCGGTATCCAGGCGGACATCATCATCTGCCGGAGCGTCAAGCCCGTCGACAGCGAGGCCAAGCGCAAGATCTCTCTCTTCTGCAACGTCACCCCGGATCGGGTTCTCGCGGCCCCCGATGTGGACCACATCTACGAGCTGCCCCTGCACCTCCACGCCGAGGGCGTGGATGCCCGGATCATCGAGCAGCTCAACATCTGGTCCAGGGAACCGGACCTGTCCCATTGGGAGAAGGTCGTGCGGGGGCTCAAGTCCCCTGGCGCAGAGGAAGTGACCATCGGGATGGTGGGCAAGTATGTGCAGCTCGCAGACAGCTACAAGAGCCTCAACGAGGCCCTCGTCCACGGCGGAATAGCGAACGGCGTCAAGGTCCGCGTGAAGCACATCGACTCCGAGGCGATCGAGAAGAACCCGAACAAGCCCTGGAGCGACGGCCTGGACGGCGTTCTCGTCCCCGGCGGCTTCGGCGCCCGCGGCGTCGAAGGGAAAATCCAAGCCGTCAGATGGGCTCGTGAGAACAAGATCCCCTACTTCGGCATCTGCTTCGGGATGCACATGGCGGTCATAGACTTCGCACGCCACGTGGCCGGTATGGAGGGCGCCAACACCACCGAGGTGGACGAGAACTCTCCCTACCCGGTGATCTTCC
>CAZNWW010000850.1:0-1953 GCA_964576155.1 uncultured Myxococcales bacterium
TGAAAACCGGGAATGGATGTGAAGATCCGCGATGAAGCCCATGCCGTCCCCCATTCCGAGGGGAGTAGCACGGAGCAGGCCGCTATTCCAGGAGATCCTGGAACTCCCTTGCTTCGACGGGGCCTTCCTGTTTGGATGGGCACGACCGTTTCAGAAGATCTGGAGGTGGTTTGGGTTTCCTGAAGAAGTGGATCCAGGAACAAGGTAACTTCGTACTTGCGTCTCTGGTCTGTGGCGCGATCGCTGCCTGGGGGATCATCGCTCCGGAGCACCTCTCGTCGGTCGCGGACGGGATCACCGAGACAGCCTTCGGCGCCATCGGCTGGTTCTTCATGGGGAGCGTCACTCTCTTCCTCGTCGTCAGCCTCTGGCTCGGCTTCAGTCGATACGGAAAGCTCCGCCTGGGGCCGGAGAACGAGCCGCCGGAGTTCCGCACTCTCTCCTGGCTATCCATGCTCTTCGCAGCGGGGATGGGGGTTGGGTTGATCTTCTGGGGCGTCGCAGAGCCCGTGTCCCATTTCGCCACCCCCCCCGTGGGGATCGGCGGGACCCCTCAGGCAGCGCGGAACGCCATGGTGCTGACCAACTTCCACTGGGGCCTCCACGCCTGGGCCATTTACGCCATGGCCGCGCTGGTCCTCGCTTACTTCAGCTTCCGCAAAGGCACGCCCTACCTCCCGGGCGCGCCGATTCGTTTCAGCTTCCGAGGTCGCTGGACCGGTCCCGTGGCCGGGATGGCGGACTTCTTCGGGGTCATTGCCGTGGCCATCGGCGTAGCCGGCTCCCTGGGGATGGGTGTGTTCCAGGTCCAGACCGGGCTCCATGAGATCTCCGGCGTCTCGAACGAGTCTACGGTGGTCAGCGTGATGGTGCTGGCCGGGATCTTCATCGCGTACATGCTGTCCGCGTCAACGGGCCTCGAGAAGGGCATCAGGATCCTCTCGAACTTCAACATCTGTCTCGCCTTGGCGCTGGTCCTGTTCCTCCTCGTGGTGGGACCCACCGGCTTCCTGCTGGAGACCTTCACCGGCTCCATCGGGGACTACCTGAGCTCACTCCCCGGCCTCTCGCTCCACCTCTTCACCTACCGCGACCTTGACCAGTGGGAGAACAACTGGACCCTGGCCTATTTCATCTTCTGGATCGCCTGGGCCCCCTTCGTCGGGATCTTCATCGCACGGATAAGCAAGGGACGGACGATCCGCGAGTTCGTCCTGGGCGTTCTCCTGGTGCCGACGGTCTTCTCCATGCTCTGGTTCGCAGTCTTCGGTGGGACCGGAATCCACATGGAACTGCATGGCACCGGCCAACTCTCGGAGCTCGTCCAGGAAGACGTGACCGTCGCGCTCTTCTCCCTCTTCGAGCAGCTCCCCATGGCCCGCCTCCTCTCTGCGGCCGCGGTGCTCCTGCTGATCACTTTTCTGGTCACCAGCGCGGATAGCGCTACCTATGTCCTCGGCATGCTCACCAGTGGTGGTTCCATGAACCCGAGTGTTCCGAAGAAGGTGACCTGGGGAGTCTTCATTGCGGTCCTCGCTGCGGCCCTGATGTTCACCGGCAGCATCCATCCTCTCCGAGCCGTGGTGGCGGCCTGCGCGGTCCCCTTCGTCCTGATCATGTTGATGCAGGCAGCGGCGCTCCTCAGGGAGATCCGAAAGGAGGGAGACCCATGAGTCGCGTTCCCGGCCTCCTCTCGCTCCTGCTCCTGCTCACCGCTTGCGGACAGGAGGGCCCCGGCCTGCGCATCGGCGTGAAAGACTTCGACGAGCAGCGAATCCTCGGCGAGGTGACCGCAGTGCTGCTGAGGGACGCAGGCCTCCCCGTCGAGCGCGTGACCATGTGTGGCGATACTTACGCCTGCCAGGAGGCGCTGATCCACGGAGATCTGGATCTGATGGTCGAGTACACCGGGACCGGCTGGCTCACCCGTGGTCGTCTGGCCAGGGACGACCG
>CAZNWW010000851.1:0-1949 GCA_964576155.1 uncultured Myxococcales bacterium
TGTCGCTGCAACCCATCGGCTGAGCAAGGAGAACCCTCCCCCCTTGTTGGGGGAGAGCCTGCCCTGAGCCTGTCGAAGGGTGCCCGCAGGGCGGAGGGGGGATGACCCCGTGCAGAGACACAGACAGCAGGCCCCTACTCCGAAATCAAGCACTCGCCTTCAACGCACTCCTCACCCTCATCTTCATCGCACTCGCCACAGAAGCCGCCGCAGCCGTCGACGCCACAGACCTTGCCCTCGCAGTCCGGAACGCAGCACTCGAGCTCATCGGTGCAGACCTCGATCTCAGTGCAGCAGCCGAACTCGCCGCAGGGTTCGAACTCACAGACGCAGGCGCCGTCCACGCAGATCTCGCCGATGACGTTGCAAGGTCCCTGGCAAAAGCCGCCGCAGCCGTCGCCGTCGCCGCAGGGCCCGTCATCGTCGCACGATGGTGCGCAGCACGCGCCGTCCACGCAGACTGCATCGGCGCTCGGGCAGCAGTCCTCGCCGCACACCACTGTATCGCAGACACAGTCGGGGCCGGGGAAGCACTCGTCGCAGATCATGTCCTCGTCCAGGCAGGCTCCGCCGCAGGCATAGCCACAGCCGTCGTCGTCACCACAGAACTTCTCTGCGCAGTCCGGGATGCAGGTCAGGGCCTCGCAGACGCCCTCGACACAGTCTTCGTAAAGGCCGCAGCAACCCTCCTCGCCGCAGGGGTACGCGCAGACGCAGGCGCCGTCTTCGCAGATCTCGACGTCGCAAGCGGCGCAGGGGCCGTCGCAGGCACCGCCGCAGCCGTCGTCGCCGCCGCACACAGCGTCCTCGGGGCATTCGGGCACGCAGCACACGGCCTCGAAGCAGACCTCGAACTCCTCCGCGCAGGGCCCGTCACAGGGACCGTCGCAGCCGTCGTCTTCACCACAGTCCTTCCCCTCGCAGGAGGGCTGGCACTCGCAGACCCCCTCCACGCAGACGTCCTGCGCGGCAGGGCAGTAGCCGTCACAGATCCCGTCGCAGCCGTTATCCAGGCCGCAGGACGCGCCCACGCACGACGGCTGGCACTCGCAGATCCCCTCGACGCAGAGGTCCTGGGCCCCGGTGCACTCCCCGCAGGAGCCTTCGCAGCCGTCGCTGCCGCATTCCTTGGCCTCACAAGAGGGTTGGCAGACGCAGCCGAAGTCGATGCACGCATCCTGGGGGCCCGGACATGGCCCGCACTCGCCGCCGCAGCCGTCGTCCCCGCAGATCTTGTCGGTGCAGTCGGGTGTGCAGTCGCAGATGACCTCCAGGGTGAAGGTCCCCTGGGAGACGTTGTAGCCATCGACCACCACGAAATAGGTCTCCCCGGCCACCACGTCGGTGCCGATGGAAAAGTCCCCCTTGCTCACGCAGGCCTCGTCGGAGCAGCCGCCTGCCAGGAGGAACACGTCGGGGTCCCAGCCCTCGTAGTCGCTCACGGTGATGGAGATCGCACCGCTGAAGGATGGCGTGAACAGGTAGCTCACCTCGGGGCCCGCGTCCACCCAGTTGCTGCACCCGTATTGGGTATAGGTATTGAAGCCCAGGCTCGTGTCCCCCTGGAGAGGCTTCTGGCAGGAGAGCTTGCCCTGGGGTACGCAGGTGGACGCGCAGGTGCCCAACTCGCTGCATCCGCCCGTCTGGCAGTCCCCGCAGGAGCCTTCACAGCCGTCGACGCCGCATTCCTTGCCCGCGCAATCGGGGGCGCAGACACAGAGGTCCTCCACGCATTCGTCGTTCTCACCCATGCACATGCCGCAGATGCCGCCGCAGCCATCGTCCCCGCAGTCTTTGTTGTAGCAGGCCGTGAACACACAACCGCCGTCCACGCATTCCTCACCGCAGCCGCAGTCGCCACAGGTCCCGCCGCAGCCGTCGTCCCCGCATTGCTTTCCGTCGCAGGCGTCGAAGATGCAGGTGCCCTCGTCGTTGCACTCGAAGCCGCA
>CAZNWW010000852.1:0-1945 GCA_964576155.1 uncultured Myxococcales bacterium
GACTACCAGCTCGGCGGGCTCGTAGCGCTGGACGTCCAGGCCCCGGATACCTGCACCGTGAAGGACGTGGAGGACGAGTTCCCGCCCCTGCTGGGGGACATGCCCGCGCCGGAGTAGTTTTATAGGTGAGTCCCCCGTATAGTAGTTTCCAGTGCCGCTGGAAGTTGTTTCGGAGATGACCGCAATGTCTGACTTGAAAAGAAAGCCCAGCGTCAAGAAGCCACCTCGGTATCCATCGGCGAGGGAGGCTCTGCAGGACCGGCGCGAGTTCCTGGCCCTGTTGGGCAGGGTCGCAGCGGTGGCCGCTTTGCCTTCCTTAGCTGCTTCCTGCATGGGCGCGCTCGCACCCGAACCCGTGAACCCAGGCTCGGATACGATCGAAGACGTCGAGGATGAGTTCCCGCCCTTCCCGGGTGGCGAGCGCGCACCCGACATGATCCAGGCCGAGGACGTGATCCAGGTCGAGGACGTGCCGGACGAGTTCCCGCCCCTCGACGGTGATGAGGCGATACCCGACACAGTGGACACGACGGATATCGTAGAGCCTGAAGACATAGAAGACGAGTTCCCTCCCCTGGCGGGCGGGATCCGAATGCCAGACGCCTTCCACGGCCCCGACACAGAGTAATCCCATGCGCCTCACCCTCTTCCTCGATCACGCCTGCAACTTCAGGTGCACCTACTGTTACAACGGCGAGCATTTCCGCCGGGAGATGCCCCTGGAGACCGCCAAGGGCGCGGTGGACCTCGTCGTGGACGGTGAAAAACCCCTCAAGCAGGTGGGCTACTTCGGCGGCGAGCCCCTGATGCGTTTCGACATGATGAAGACCTCTGCGGCCTATGTGAGGGAGCGCACGAAGGACTACGAGACCCCGGTGACCATGGTCGTCACCACCAACGGTAGTCTCCTGGACGACGAGCGGATCGCGTGGCTGAAGGCCAACACCTTCCACGTGGGCGTCAGCATCGACGGGACCCAGGTGGCGCAGGACGCGTGTCGGCTCTACGCGGACGGCCGCTCCACCCACGCAGACGTGGAGGCCGGCATCCGGCGCACCCTCGCCGCGGGGCTCCCCTTGAAGACGATCTCCGTGGTCGACCCGACCAACTCGGCGGAGCTGGCGGGGACCCTCCGGTACCTCGTGGACATCGGCGTAAGGGACATGAGCTTCAACATCAACTACGAGGCGGACTGGAATGACGCCGCCCGGGACGCGTTCCGCCTGCATTTCCACGAGATGGTCGATGCGTACGTCGACATCTTCCGCCAGGGAAAGATCATCAAGGCCAACGTCCTCGATGCGAAGGTGATCACCCACCTGAAGGGCGGCTTCGCGTGCACGGACCGGTGCGACTTCGGGTGTGACGAGCTGGCCGTGGCGCCGTCAGGGAACCTCTATCCCTGCGATCGGCTCATCGGCGAGGACGACATCCCGGAGATAATCATCGGCAATGTTCGAAGCGGCGTCGACATCACGGCCCGGGACGAGCTGATCGCCAACAAGAATGCGGTCTTGCAGGAATGCGCGGACTGCGACCTCATGGGCCGCTGCATGCATTGGTGCGGCTGCGTGAACTTCGCGATGACCGGCTCCGTCGGGGAGGTCTCGGGCCTCCTGTGCTGGTTCGAGCAGCTCTTCATCGAGGAGGCGGACCGGGCCGCCGGGGTCCTCTTCGGTGAGAAGAACCCCGGCTTCATCAAGCGCTTCTACGCTTTCGCACTCTGATCCGTCATCCCGAGGGAGCGCAGCGAGTCGAGGGACCTCAGGTGCAGCAGTGCAATGCCTGAGATCCCTCGGCTGCGCTCGGGACGACGGGTACGGGCGCTCGGGATGGCGGGTCAGGGCAGCCATTTATCCCACGGGACGTCGAAGGCATGATCGTCGGGATAGGCGAAGCGCCCCTTGAGGAATGCCTGGCATTCGTCGCAGAAGTGGCCTGTCTC
>CAZNWW010000853.1:0-1943 GCA_964576155.1 uncultured Myxococcales bacterium
CCGGAAGCCAGCGCCACCTTCATCTTCTCCTGGTAAAGGTCCGGGTCCCTCAGAATCCGGACTGCCTCCTGATACTGCTTGTCCCCTTTGAGCGTCGCAAGCAGCAGCCCTCGCGCGCCCCACACCCGGTTGCCAATCTCGCGTCCGATCTCCAGACGGAGGTACGGGTCAGCCTTCTGGAACTCGGCCTCGCGCTCACGCTCGACGATCTGACCAAGGGGTTCGTGCCACTCCCGCGCCGCTTCGGGCCCATCGGCCTCCTCGAGCGATTCCCGAAGGGCGTTGAGATGGGTCTCGGTCGGCGTCCTGTGCTCGAAGCCCCCGGTGCTCGAAGAGTCGGCCAGGAAATCCCGGAAGGCCTGGATAACTTCATCGTCCACCGCGAAGGCATCGGGCCGTTCCGGGAAGGAATAGGTCGCCGCATACTGGACTGCGAAGTCGAAAAACAGGCCAGCCCTTGCGATCGCAATCACCAGCCTCGGTCGCTGCTGCTGCTCTACCTTCACGTCAGGCGTGATGCCACCCCCTCCATAGACGGTGCGACCCCCGGCCGTCTTGAATTGCTCGACAGGGTCACTGCCCGCGGGCTGGTTGTCGTTCATCCTCAGACCCAGGCCGACAATCTGGCTGAAGCTGGTTTCGAACACCTGTTCCGCTTCCCCGACCTCCAGGTCGAAGCGCTCCGCCAACTCGGCGAGGGCGTCCTCACGGTCTTGCGCCTGGCCGATCATACCCACCAAGTGGTGTACCGGCAGGGTCTTGGCCCCAACCAAAAGTATCGGGCCCCCTGAACGCTGTGCCTGCTTCGATGTCTTGTGGATACTTCTGCCGCTCGGGGTATAATACAGGGCGGTGGTCAGTTTGAGGGCCTGGTCCTCGCCAATCTTGCGGACCGTCTGCACCGAGCCCTTACCGAAGGTGGTCGTCCCGAGGATCAGGCCTCGATCCGAATCTTGGATGGCACCCGCAACGATCTCGGACGCGCTCGCACTGTGACCGTTCACGAGCACGACGAGGGAAAGCTCCTCCGCAAGCATCTGCTCCTTGGTCCTGTACTCCCTGTTCTGAGACTTGTTCCGACCCCGCGTGGTCACAACCAGACGGTCCGGCCCCAGGAACTTGTCCGCCACGGCAACGGCCTGCTGCAGCAGCCCTCCTGGGTTTCCTCGGAGATCTAAGATGAGAGCGTGGACGTCCTCCCCCTTCAGGCTCTCAATGGCCCTCTCCAGTTCCTCGGGGGTCGTTTCCGAAAACCGGCTGCCCAGGAGGCCCATCATCGAAACGTACCCGATGCCCGGCTCCACCACCTCTGCGATCCGCACGCTCTTGATCCCGATGCGCGCACGCACGATCGGCTGTTCGAAGGGAGCGGGGCGACCCGGTCGGTCGATGGTGATGGTCACACTCGTATTCGGGTCGCCGCGGAGTACGTCGACCACCTCCTGAAGCGTCTTCCCCGACGTGGGCTCCCCGTTGATACCCACGATCCTGTCCCCCACAACCAGCCCCGCTGTGTCCGCGGGCGTACCCTTCAGGACGCTCATGACCACGGGCACATCTCCACCCCGCGTGCTGATCGTAATGCCCAGACCTCCGAACTTACCCCTCGTGTCGATCTGGAGTTGCTCGAGAG
Organism: uncultured Myxococcales bacterium; assembly: GCA_964576155.1. Classification (GTDB taxonomy): domain Bacteria; phylum Myxococcota_A; class UBA9042; order CAIXZC01; family CAIXZC01; genus CAZNWW01. The sequence goes on from CAZNWW010000853.1 coordinate 1,634, forward strand.
ACCTCCGGTCCAGAAATTGGGTGTAGGGATCCAGCTCCTCAAGCATGCCTTGAATGGCTTGTGATGTGAGCTCCTCCGCATCCAGCCATTTGAAGTAACTCGTGGTGAGCAGCTTGAGGGCTTCACCGAAGTCATCTAGACCGCGGCCAGCCGCTCCGTACGCGTCCTTGCCTGTGGCCAGCCTGGAGTCTATTGAGGCGCAGATTACTAGAACCCCGACCAGCAACAAGCAGATCCAGAGCTTCCTCGGATATCTTCGGAACATTCTGTGCCTCCACCGTATGGACAATCGGTCACATCGAACACTGCG
>CAZNWW010000854.1:0-1943 GCA_964576155.1 uncultured Myxococcales bacterium
GTCATCAGGGGGACACTCGATGCCGGTCTGGGGTTCATGGCGGCAGCCGTCCGCTGGTTCGCAGCTGTCTTCTGAGCATGGATTCCCGTCGTCGCAGGGATTCGAAACAGCCACGCAGTCGCCGCCGGCGCAGACCCCCTCGAGGGTGCATGGATTCCCGTCATCACAGGAATCCCCATCCGAGACGGGGGTCCAGGCAGTGGGATCCCCGGCTGCGTCACAGACCAGGCAGGGGTTCGTTACCGAGGCCTCCCCATCCTCCGCGCAGACGCCGTTTGCGAGGCACGAGCCTCCGGCTACCGTGAAGACACAGTCACCGAGGCCGTCGCAGGAGTCTGTGGTGCACTCACGGCCGTCGTCACAGGTGTAGGGCTTGCCGCCGCCGCAGGTGCCGTCCGCCAGGACGAGCTCCCCGGCGGTGCAGGGATCGCCATCGTCACAAGGATCCCCGGGAGACGAGGGCACGTCCGGCGCCGGCGGGGTATCCTGCTGCGTATCCACACCGACCGCGTCATCATCGGTGTCCCCGGGGGGCTGCACCCCGTCGTCGATCGCATCCACCGTGTCCTCCGGGAGGACGCCTGTGTCCGGGCTGGTGTCCACGGTAGAGCAGGCCACGCCGAGCAATGCCATGGCCAGGAGGAGCGAGAAGGTCTTCGTGGTCGTCGTCATCATCATCCTCTCCACCCTACTTCACGTCGCCCGTCAAGACCGTGTAGCCCACGATCCTGAGGAGGTCCTGGATGTCGAGGGCGATACCCGTACCTGGCGGCAGCCCGGGCAACATCCCCGAGAGATCGATGTCCGGGATCGGGAAGGAACCCAGCGCGTCCCCGGCGAGGTTGTCCAGGAGTCCGCCGACGAGCTGGTCCTCCACCAGCGCGACCAGCACGTCCTCCGCGCCTGCCAGCGCGCCGGAGATCTCGGTGATCTCCACCTCCATCATCCGCACCTCGCCGAGCGCGATGGACAGCTCTTTGCCCTCCACGCCGTCCACCACGACGATCTCGGCCTCAACCTCGGCGTACGCAAACATGGTCATCTCCACCGGCGCACCCGCAATCTCCATCTCGCCGTCGATGCGCATGTCCCCGATCTGGATCACCTGTACCTCATCGGGGGTGCACTCCGTGAGGATCGGGGCCAGGAGGAAGTCCAGGGTCAGCTCGACGTCCCCGAGCCCGTACTGGGACAGGTCGGCCCCGAGGGAAGCCGGGTCGACGTCCATGGAGAAGAGCCCCCCCCAGTACATGGCGAAGGGGATCTGGTTGAAGAAGTCGTCGTGGAGAGCCATCTCGAGCTGCCCCTGCATGGGGAAGTTCAAAGGGGGATAGACGCCGGAGCCGCAGCCGTCCCTGCCGATGGACCCCAGGGGTGTGTGGGTGATCCCCTTGGGCGCGGTGACCTTGGCCCTCAGCCCCAGGACGCCGCCCTGGGGGGTGAAGTCCAGGGACGAGATACCGGTCGTAATCTGCACGGTCAGCGGGGGTCCTTCCCCGAGGAGGGGCGGCATCTCCATGGTCTCGTCCAAGGCCAGGGATCCGAGCGCGTCGGCGAGTGTGTCCTCGATGAGCGCGCCCATCTGCTCCTCGAACGCGCTCTCCAGTGAGGCGGCAAAGCTGTCCTCGAAGAAGTCGATGAGCCAGTTCAGCAGGAAGCCCCAGCCACCACCCAGGCTGACGTCGAGGTCGTTCACGCTCACGTCCGCGTCCTGCATCACCGCGTTCACGTTGCCCTCGCCGTCCACTGAGAGCATCACGTTCGTGGAGATGGTGATGCTCGACGCGGTGACGATGCCGTCCAGGTCAGGGCAGGCGAAGCCGGATGTGTTCACCTCGATGTCGGCCTTGCAGTTCGGGATCACCACGTACATATGGAGCCCGCCGTTGATGGGATCCAGGTCCACCGACGGCGCGCCGTAGGTGACGTTCTGGATATTCACC
>CAZNWW010000855.1:0-1934 GCA_964576155.1 uncultured Myxococcales bacterium
AGGCCTGCGGGGGAACGCTCGCCTGGATCTGGACCGGATGACCGGCACGGGCCGGGTGACCTGGGGCCCCATCGACCTCCGGTCGCTCAAGACTCTGTCGGCCCTGGACCTGCCAGTGCAGGTCCAGGTCGGGGGCCGCGTGCAGTTCGAGGGCGATCTCACCCGCCCCAGGGTCAAGGGCGCGCTCTATCTCCATCGGCTCCAGGCAGCGGGCATCTATCTCGGAGACGCGAACCTGGAGTACTCCGGGCGGTTCGGTGACACGATCCGGATCACCTCTGACCGGTTCTTCGAGGGCTTCGACCTTGACCGGGCGCTGATCCGCTTCGACGACCTCGAACCCGTCTGGATCGAGGCGGTGCTGGGATTCAAGGACCTCACCCTGGCCAAGTTCCTCCCTGACGAGGAGCTACCCGTCACGGCGACAGTCACCGGCCGCGCAGCGGTCACGGTGAATACCCGCTCTAGCACCCTGGTGGAGGCATCTGTGCACATCGACGACGGCGGCCTCGTCGTTGAGATTCCCGACCTGGACAGCCTGCTCAAGGCCAAGGACGATGAAGAGGCCTGGGAGACCAACGAGGAAGCATCCCGGGAGATCGAGGAGATATTCCGGGTCGTGAATCAAGGGCCCGTGGACTTCTCGATATCCGAGAAGGGGGGCGAAACGAAGTGCCTCCGTCTCTCCACTCCCCTGGGCCCTATGTCCGTGGCCGGAGAGGTCGATCTGCGTCGAGGCTACTCCCTCGATTTGGGCGGTGTGTTGGATCTTCAGAAGCTGGCTTTCCTCTCCCCCTGGCTGGCCCGGCTGAAGGGGGAGATCGTTGTGGGGACACGCGACGCCTGTGAAGGCCTCGGTGACCAGTTTCGGCTCACCGGTGGGATCGACGAGCCGGTGATTGCCGGCCGGATCCCCGTCGCCGGCGTGGAGTTCCTCGCCCGCGGCTACCCCCACGAGATCCACCTCCAATCCGGAGAGCTGGAGCTCTCAGGACGACTGGACACCGGTGATGTCTCGCTGCGGATCCCCGAGGAGTCCAAAGTCGAGGCCAGGCACGACGAGGGCGGTATCACCCTCTGGGGAGAGGTGGTCTTGAAGGACTGGACCCCGGATCAGGTCGAGCTGGACGCGGCGGGATCCAACATCTACTTCAGTGTCCCGCGGCAGTACCGGCTCAACATGAATCCCACCGTCCATTTGAGCCTGCTCCATCCTTTCGAAGAGGACCGGGTGTCCGGGCTGCTGAGGGGCCGGGTGGATGTGACCGAGGGCAAGTACTACCGCAACTTCGACATGCTCCTGGGCTCCTTTGCGACAGCCTTTTCCCGGTCCCAGGAGCGCTACAGCCGCCCCATTACGGAGATCATCCCGTTCCTGAAGGCCGTGGAGCTGGAGCTGGATGTCCGCTCTACGGACTTCACCGTAGCGAGCCGCTTCCCCTTCGGCGAGACGGACATGGAGGTGGACCTGGATCTGAAGGTGCGTGGGACTCTTGATGATCTGGAGATCCACGACCGGCTGACGCTCATTCCGGGCGGGATGATCACCTACAAGGTCGTGAAGCGGGAGTTCGAGATTCAGTCAGGCTACGCGGACTTCACCGGGAACTCGGGCAAGCCGTTGGTGGACGTGAAGGCGGTCACTACGATCAATCGAAAACCATCGGCGACCAGCGGTTACGCGAGCCCTACCGAGGCGATCTGGGGACGGGACGTGAACATCACCGTCCACGTCTACGGCACGTACCCCGACCTGCGCTTCGATCTCTCCAGCGACTCGGGAGAGTACGACCAGTCGGACCTCCAGACCCTCCTTCTCCTTGGCATGACCCGCAAGGACCTGGAGAATCAGGGGGTCGGAGAGGGGAGCACGGTTTCGATCAACCTTCTCACCGATGACGTGGCGCAGGCGGTGTCGAACCTGCTGTTGTCAC
>CAZNWW010000856.1:0-1934 GCA_964576155.1 uncultured Myxococcales bacterium
GCGGCTGCAATGAAGGGGATGGACCGGACGCGTCCTGCGCACCGCCGCCGGGCTTCTGCAACGGCAAGGCCGACGGCACCTGGTGTGACGGCCAGGAGATCCGGACCTGCGCGGGCGGGATCGTCACGTCCACGACCTCCTGCCTCCTCACCTGCGTCGGGACCGGCCCCGGCGTCGCCTGCGTTGAGGACACCTTCTGCGTCGGGAAGCTGAACGGCCTCTGGTGCCACACCGGGTCCGGAAACCTCCTGGACTGCCAGGGAGGCCAGCCGGTGGGCCTGGTGGACTGCGACGACGCCTTCGGCAGCGATGAGAAGGAACTGGGAGAAGACGATGTCTGCTCGGAGCCCGACCCCTACCAGCCGCCGGCCGGATATTGCCAGGGCAAGCCGGACACGAGCACGTGCTGGAACGATGTGCTCGTGGTCTGCGAGGGGGGCGAAGCCGCGTCCTGGAACAACTGCCCAGGTGGCTGTCAGATCAACTGGCCCGACGCGCCGGACGCGTGCAAGGCGCTCGAGATCGACCCGCAGTTCTGCGCGGACAAGACCTGGTATCACTGCTATGAGGACGCCGCGGTCGTCTGGTGCGCCGGGGGCCTCGCGGCCGGGGTGGAGGAGTGCATGAACGGCTGCGATCCCCAGCCGCCGAGCCAGGCGGACCTCTGCGCCTGGGAGGACCCGGCCCTGTTCTGCAGCCACCACTCCGATGGAGCCTGGTGCAACGGACTGACGGAGCTGGTCTACTGTGAGGCGGGAGGCGCATCAACATCGCTGTCCTGCACCCAGGATTGCCAGAAGGCAGACTACGGCCAGGCAGATCTCTGCCCGAGCCCGGCGGGATGCGACGCAGGCATCATCGGTGCGCCCCTCTCGGTCACCGTCGACGAGAACTGCTGCCCGTCCATATCGGGCTCCAAGCTCCTGGACGTGCCGATCTTCAACCAGCTCTCCTACTCACAGAAGATGGGCGACTGCGACGACAAGACCATCTCAAGCTGGGGTTGCCTCATCACGGCCTTGAGCATGTTCTACGAGTATGTTGGCGTCCACCGCACCCTGAACGACGCCCAGATGACCAACAACCCGCCGAACGAGGACAAGTGGCGCACCAAGAACAGCGGGTACCTCGGGTGCAACGACGACAACACCTGCTGCATGGGCGGTTGGACCTGGGACGTGAACCCGCCGAATTTCGGGGCCTTCACAGAGATCTACAACTCGCCGGAGGAGGGCTGCATCCTCAGCGTCATGGGGGCCAACGTGATCGCCGCAGAGATCAATGCAGGCAGCCCCCTGGCAGCCCACGTCTGGAATGGCTCCATCGATGAACACTGGGTGCTAATCGTCGGGGTAAACGAGGCCGGCGAACTCCTGCTCAACGATCCGGGCGGCGGGAAGAAGGCGCGGACGTTCTCCGCCAGCACGGGGTTCGGCGCGTACTCGGGCATCGTGTGGATCGAGGCTCAGGGCGGCATCGGCGGAGGCGGGGGCGTCCCGCCGTGGTTCGAGCAGCCCGTGCCCCCGGGTGGTCAAGAGGATGAGATCACGGGCGGCACGATCCTCACCCCCGAGGGCGAGACCGCCCTCGGCCACCTCTTCGAGCCCACCGTCGACGCGCCTGCGGAGGTCCCTGGCCCCGGCAGCTCAGGCTGCGCGGCGGGTCCCGCCTCGGCGGGCTGGTTACTCCTCCTGCTCCTCGCGCTCGGCATCCTCATCCGCACCCGATATTGCGCTCGGCTCACGTCATTCTGAGTGAGGCTCCCTTGAGGAGCCGAGTCGAAGGACCTCCCGGGCTCTCGGCAGGGAGATCTCTGCGTACCAACAGGGGGAGCCTTCGACTCACTCCGCCTTTGGCGTCGTTTCGCTCCTAGGAAACTCCCGGTTGAGATGTTCGGACACAACCGCACCGAAGTTCAAGCTTGGTACGGCGCG
>CAZNWW010000857.1:0-1932 GCA_964576155.1 uncultured Myxococcales bacterium
CTCTCATTCACAGCGTGCCGGGCGACGGTTGAGAGCACGGGTGACCAACCCCGCACGCGTCCTTCCAGGCCCCGCAGCCGTGCGGCCAGGCAGGCATCCAGCGGGCCGCTCTCGCGCAGACGCTGGTACCCGAGGAAGCTCGTCTCGATCACCCGCAGCATGGAGCTGCCGTTCTCTGTGTACTCCCGCTTGAAGGCTGCCTCGATCCATCGCGCCGCGGAATCTCCCGGGAAGGCCGGGTGCTTGTAGCTCAACTCCTGCTGGCCGTGCCATTCCTCCCAGGGCAGGTCGTCGCGCAGGAGCCCTCGCTCCTGATGATCTCGATAGAGCCCGGTCACCGGCAGCGGAGTGAGCAGCATGAACTGCACGAGGTCGGCCTCCAGTCCGATCATGAAATCGATGTCCAGGCCGATATTCTTGGGTGTGTGGTGCTCCATGCAGAGGATGCCCGACGCCAGCACCAGGATGCCCCGCTCCCTTAGCTGCCGGATCAAGCGTCTCGGATCGATGCCCCGGTTCTTGGCGTAGTTGCCCTCCTCGGAGGAGGACTCGATGCCGATCCAGACAAAGGTCACGCCTAGGCGCACGAGGTTGTCCACACCGAACGCGGTGATCGCCTCTGCCGAGGAGAAGATCTGGAACTCGAAGAACCGGCCGGTGCGCTCCATCTCAGCCAACAGCTCTGTGGCTCGCTCTCGATCCTTGAGGAAGTTCTCGTCCATCACGAAGAACTCGTCGGTCCCCCTCGCATCGGCGATGCGGCGGCAGGTCTCGAAGAGTTGTTTGCCGGTGGAGAGGAACGGGGTGTACTCGCGGCCGAAGAAATGGGAGGTGCAGCAGAACGCGCACCCGTTGACGCAGCCGACGCCGGGCACCAACAGGTTGGCTGCTGTTCCGGGAACGGGCACACCGAAGATGGCGGTCCGTTCGGCGCTGGGCAGGACCGGGTGGCGCAGGGGCGCGGCGGGATCCTGCCCGAGGAAGCTCCGCAGCCAGCCGATGCCCTCGCCTTTCACCACGTGGTCGCAGTCGATTAGCTCCTCGACGCCCTCGATAGCGGCCCCGTGGCCACCGAGGATGATGGTCGCGCCGGGCCGGACCTCACGCACGTACGCGGCCATCGCACGGGCCTTGACAAAGTTCGGCGCGATGAAGGAGATGCCCACGACGTCGTAGTCCTGGCGGACCTCCCGCTCGAAGCGGTCCCGGGACGGAAAGTCGAGCACCGTCACGTCTCCGTCAATGTTCTCCGCGAGGAAGTAGAGCCCGAAGGAGCGGTGATGGAAGCGAAACGAGGCCAGGCCCTGCTCCCGGGTCACCTGGTTGTGGAAGAGCTCCATGATGTTCTCTTTACGGCCGAACTCGTCATCCACCCCGAAGGGTCCGAAGACACCGGTCAGCAGGATTTTCGTCGGAGTTGCAGTGTGAACGTGGTCCTTCATGATTGATCCCTCCTCTGTTCGGAGGAATCTTCGCGAGGCTATGTCATGGTCGTGTCATGTAGCATGAGGTAATTTCTATAAGGCTCCTAGTGAAACATGAGATGGACCAGGACTAGAGAGGCCATCAGCGCCGCGCCGAACCAGGCGACCGACCTGCTCGAGCTGGTGATGAGCTTCCCGGGCAGCGCAATCCCGCGTCCTCTGACCGCGGCCGGCACCGCGACGACCGCGACGGTTGCCACTACGACCACTGCGGACCGGACGAAGTAGTTCACGTCCGGAAATAAAGTGCTGGTGAAATAATACAGCGGCACGCTGAGCACCAGTGAGAGCAACACGAGCTTCTTCGACGGATTTTTCACAAAGACGGCCGCCACGATCAACAGAACGGATCCGTTCTTGAGGTAATAAGAGGCCTCGTTGAACCAGTGCGTGAGGGGGTCGTCCTGGTGGGCGCCGGTCTTCAACCTGACGACCAGAAAGGCAAACA
>CAZNWW010000858.1:0-1927 GCA_964576155.1 uncultured Myxococcales bacterium
GGCGGGGCACGGGCTCTTCGGGGAGAGCTATGCTCAGGAGCTGGTCGCCAAGCACGACCACTTCTCAGCGGGAGTGGGTCCGGAGTTCCACTTCATCGGCGGCCTCCAGCGAAACAAGGTGAAGTACGTGGTGGGCCGGGCAAGCCTGATCCACTCCGTGGACCGGCTGCCCCTCCTGCACGAGATAGAGCGACGGGCCGGATTGCGGGACCTCATCCAGCCGATCCTACTCGAAGTCAACGTTGGTGGTGAGACCAGCAAGTCAGGCTGCACACCGGGGGATCTCCCAGGGCTCCTCAGCGCGGCCCGTACGATGGAGCATGTCACCCTGCGGGGCCTGATGACTATCCCACCCTTTGATCTGGACACAGAAGATGTCCGCCCCCACTTCATCGCGCTCCGCCGCCTGCGAGACGAGGTCTCCGGCCAGCTCCCGGCCTCCGAGGCGGCGGCCTTCGTGGAGCTCTCCATGGGAATGAGCCACGACCTCGATGTCGCCGTGGAGGAGGGCGCAACCATGGTGCGCGTGGGCACCGCTATCTTCGGCCGACGATCGGTCCGCACCTGATCACCGCACGGTCTCTAACCAACCCCAGGATCGATCCCCCCCCCCTTGAAGATCAAACTGCCCAATATTGCTTGACTTTCGATCCTGTCTGATCCGGCATGGGGGGATACCAAAACTAGAAAACGTATAACCTGCTTTCATAGGTCTCCATGGCTTCTTTTTCTTGCATTTCAACGCCTTTCTTTTGTTGCTACTTGCTGTCTCTTATTGGGGACCAGGTAAAATGTAGCCCACTCCTGGAGCTTTTAGCGGTGGATTGTTGCCAACCGATCGGCCCGCGGTATTCTGATGTTGAGGGGCAATCCAAAATGGGGGGATCCATGACAATCGCGTACCAGGAGACCGTCCTCGACCAGCCATTCGTCGTGGATCAGATCTTCTCGGGGCCGAAGCGCATCCAGGCCACGGCGGTCGCCATCTCCGCTGATGCAATCAAGCTACGGGGCCCTGTGGACCTGCACAACGACGAGAACCGCTACGTCTGGCTTGAGTTCGGCCTCGGTGATGACCCGCGTCGGATCCGCGCCCTCGGCGAGATCGTGGACATGGGCCCGAACTCCAGGACGGTCCGGTTCAAGCATATCTTCCCGGATCATCGGCAGGTCCTCCTGGAGTATCTGGAACGAAGCGGCACCAACTAGAGAGTCGGGGCCCTCCCACAAAGATCACTTCTGTAGAGCTGCTTCGACCTGGTGTGGGTCGAAGCCGACCAGCAGCTTCCCCCTCACATTGATCAACGGAACGCTGGAGAGATAGGAATCCGGGACAGCCTGGGCCTTGCCGAGGGCTGCGATCTCACCTGCCGCTGAGGGATCGGCGTGGACGTCCTTCTCCACGAAGGGGATCCCCTTCTCTGTGAACCACTTCCGGGCGCGATCACAATGCCCGCACCCCGGCGCGGTGTAGAGCACTACGCCGCCGGCCGACGACGCCAGCTGCGCCCCCATCCCTGCCGCTGTCTTGAGCCCCGAGGGCTTGAAGTCCCAGCGATTGACCAGGCGTACCGGGTACTTCCCGTCGTCACCGGGCGCGGTGAGATCCACCAACGCCAACGCCCGGGCCGTAAGCCGGTCCCGTCGCTCCCCTGAGTACAGGACCATGACGTTCTCCCGCTGGTCTTCGGGGATCATCTCGATGTCGGCGACAACGACAGGCTCGCCGCTCACCGGATCCACGTACTGGAAGACCACGTCCTCATCATCCGCCGAGACCTCGAGACCTTCGAGGTCGATCTCCTCCACGGGAGGCCCGGGATCCGGCCGCTCGACCGTGCGGTCGTTGCAGGCAACGAGGGTGAGGGTGAAGACGACCACCAATCCCATCCAGGAGCTCGCGATCAGCCCGTGGGTTAGACCTCCC
>CAZNWW010000859.1:0-1926 GCA_964576155.1 uncultured Myxococcales bacterium
GCAGGTTGCGCAAAATGGCCCTTGGCCCATCTCCGCGTGGCGCCTGGCCAAGCGGCTCCAGGTCACAGGCACGCCCTGCGTGCAAGCGCTCTCGGAGATCGGCGATGGAGTGATCCGCAAAGAAGCCCGAAGCTGAGAGGAGAATCGATGCACATCGAGACAAGAATCGACACGTCCTCCCCGGAGTACCGGGAGAATTTTTCAGCGATGGAGGAGCAGGTGGCGCGCCTCGCCGAGGAGCTGCGGATCGCCCGGGAGGACCGCTCGGAGAAGGCCCAAGGACGCCACGCTGCGCAGGGCAAGCTCCCGGTCAGGGAGCGCCTGGAGCGCCTCCTGGATCCGAACTCGCCCTTCCTCGAGATAGCGCCCCTTGCGGCCCGGGACATGTACGACAAGCGGATCCACGCGGCGGGGGTGGTCTCGGGGATCGGTCGGGTCGGCGGCCGGGAGGTGCTCGTCCACGCCAACGACGCAATGATCAAGGGCGGCACGATCTACCCGATCGGGGTGAAGAAGGCCCTGCGCGTCCACACCATCGCGATGGAGAACCGGCTCCCGATCATCTACCTGGTGGACTCCGGGGGCGCGTACCTCCCGCTCCAGTCGGAGATCTTCCCCGACGTGGACGACGGGGGACGCATCTTCTACAACCAGGCGATGCTCTCCAAGATGGGGGTGCCCCAGATCTGCGCGGTCATGGGCCTCTGCACCGCAGGGGCGGCCTACATCCCAGCGATGAGCGACGAGGTGGTCCACGTCAAGGACACCGGCGCTATCTTCCTCGGAGGCCCTCCCCTGGTTCTCGCAGCGACCGGTGAAGAAGTCTCCGCGAACGACCTGGGCGGCGCGGATGTCCACTGCCGGGAGTCCGGGGTGTCTGACCACTTCGCGGAGGACGACATCGATTGCATCGAGATCCTGCGCGACATCGTCGCCACGCTGCCGCCGGCCGTCAAATCGGATCCGGGACTTCGCGCGTCCCGGCCGCCGCTCTACGATCCGAAGGAGATCTACGGCATCGTCCCACAGAGCCTCTCCACCCCTTACGACGTGCGGGAGGTCATCGCCCGAATCGTGGACGGGAGCGAGTTCCTGGAGTTCAAGACGCTCTACGGCCCAAGCCTGGTCTGCGGCTTCGCGTTCATCCATGGCTGTCCCGTGGGGATCTTGGGGAACAACGGCATCCTCTTCTCCGAGAGCGCGCTCAAGGCCACCCAGTTCATCCAGCTCTGCGACAAGCGTGGGATCCCCCTGGTCTTCCTCCAGAACATCAACGGCTACATCATCGGGCAGGAGTACGAACGCGGCGGCATCACCAAGGACGGGCACAAGATGGTCAACGCAGTGGCCACCGCCACGGTCCCCAAGTTCACCGTGGTCATCGGGGCGTCCTTCGGCGCCGGCAACTACGGCATGTGCGGGCGGGCCTACTCCCCGCGGTTCCTCTGGATGTGGCCCAACGCGCAGATCGGCGTCATGGGCGGCGAGCAAGCCGCAGACGTGTTGATCACCGTAAAGAACGACCAGCTCAGGCGGGAGGGCCAGGATCCCCTCTCCGAGACCATGACCGCGGCACTGAAAAAACCGATCCTCAAGACCGCGGCCCGGGAGGGGAACGCATACTACTCCACAGCGAACCTCTGGGACGATGGGATCATCGATCCGGCGAAGACCCGTGACGTGCTGGGCCTGGCGATCTCTGCGGCGCTCAACGCGCCGATACGGGACGACGCCTTCGGCTACGGCATCTTCCGGATGTAGGGGGGAGGGATGAATAGAATCCTCGTCGCCAACCGAGGCGAGATAGCGGTCCGCATCCTACGGACCTGCCGGGAGATGGGCCTGGACACCGCCTCGGTCTACTCCGACGCAGACGCAGACGCCGCCCACGTCGTGGCCGCCGACGTCGCGGTCCGTCTCGGTCCG
>CAZNWW010000860.1:0-1922 GCA_964576155.1 uncultured Myxococcales bacterium
CGCTGGCCCGCTCCTGTGGCGTCCCCGCCGAGGAGTTGGCCCCGGACACGGGTGAATAAACGTCAGCGCCGGGGGTCCGACCCGGTGTTGCGATTCCGGCCGTTGGAGATCCCATGACATTGTACAGCTCGGTAACCATGCTCCCGCTCCTCGCCCTGCTCCTGGTTCCAGGGACCCTTCGAGCAGAGGATTGCGTAGCGAAGGACACCATCGAGAAGGTCTACAAGGAGATCCAGGGCCTCGTGACCACCGCACCTGACGACGACTCCATGCGCCGGGACGTCAAGGCGGTCATGATGAGCTTCATCGACTTCAAGGAGTTCGGGAAGCTGTCCCTCGGGACCCAGTGGGAGACCCTGGACACGAAGCAGCAGGAGATCTATCTCGTGGAGTTCCGGGAGCTGCTCAAGCGGACCTACCTTCGGCGATTCAAGCGGGGCCGGGAGTTCAAGGTGTCCTACCGCTCCGACTGCCGCATGAACTCCAAGGGCACCCGCCTGGAGATCCAGACCGTGATCCACTCGGATGACGACGTCGAGGCCGACGTTGACTACCGATTCCACAAGCCCGGCGACGCCTGGCTGGTCTACGACATCGTCGTGGACGAAGTCAGTATTATGAGGAACTACCGCAAGAGCTTCACCAAGACCCTTGTCAAAGACGGCTTCGACAAGCTCATCGAGAAGATGATGAAGAAGAAGTCGGATCGGGACGAGGACTAGTCTGTTTTCTCGAATTAACTAATTGAAATGATCCCCAGACCATCTATCATTACCGCAGAATACGATCTCACAGTCAGTAATGCGAGGTTACGATGGCCGGGTCTGAACGGAGAAGGCACAAGCGCAGGACCTTCGAGGAAGATGCATATACCTACATCGACGGTAGCCGTCTGGATTCCCTGTCCATGGACGTGAGCCCGGGGGGCGCTGAGATGGACCAAGGCGGTGACCCAGGCGTCTCCGTCCGAGCTCGGTTGGTTTCTTGTCACCGTCCTTGGGATGAGTGACCCGCAGGTAGACCATGTCCGGGAGCCCGGACAGTGGAACATGCTGTCGCTGCACAGGTTCGCCATGGAGGCGGAAGAAGCAGATCGCAAGGAGCGGCTTGCGCGCGCCCGCGGGTATCAACGGGGTGCTCGACATCGGCAACAGGAGCGAGTCCGTCAGAATCACCCATCTGGGTGTCTCGAACCTGTTCGTCCAGACCGGGAAACGTCCGCCGGGTTCGAGTGACTCGGTAATAGTCCGTTTCAACATCCCGGCCGCCGCTGAAAAGATTCCGATCATCTGCCAATGCCGGATCACCTCCATAGGCGAGGGTGACACCACCGGCGTACAGGGTCTGGATCTGGAGATCACCCGACTGGAAGAGGGAAAGCACAAGGGAATTCTCAAGAAGTACGTCAAGTGGCTTCACTTCCAGGCCCTCGCCACCGATTGATCCGCTCCCTCACGAACGCGTTCCGAACGTGTTTTGGGTCTAGCCCCGGCTCTGGATTCCGTCGATGTATCCGAACAGCCCGGTCTTGATGTTCGCCGCGTTCGCCTCGTCGGTGTCGATGTGCATCGCCAAGCGGTAGTTCGGGTTCACCCTCACCAGCACCCCTCCGAAGATCAGCTGCCTCTCGCTCTCGACGCGCACCCTGACGAGGTCCTTGTCCCGCAGCCCGAGTCGCAGCGCGTCCTTTGGGGACATATGGATGTGTCGAAGGGCACAGATGACACCCTTTTCGATAGTTACGGTGCCCTTCGAGCCCTCGAGCACAATCCCAGGGCTGCCCTCGATGTCACCCGACCCGCGGATGGGAGGATGTATCCCGAGCTGGAACTGCTCGGTCATCGAGATCTCGACCTGGGTCTCCATCCTCTCGGGCCCCAGCACCCGCACCTTCTCCACGCGGCCCTTCGGGCCCAGCAGAG
>CAZNWW010000861.1:0-1922 GCA_964576155.1 uncultured Myxococcales bacterium
TAGGAAGACGGTACGCAACGCATCGAAGGGACGTGTGCTCAGGTGAGGCAGCAGGGGCCGCACGTCGCGTGTCCAGAAGAACACTGCGTCGACGTCCTCAGGCCGCAGGGAGATCCGGGAGACCTGCGTGGGGCGGAAGGGATTCGGGGTCTCGACCCAGCCCTGACGGATCCCCGCCAGAAGCCAGTCGACGTGCCATGCGGGGATGTCGGTGCGCCGGCTGGCGGAGATGATCACGCGTCCTCTGCGGCCCACTTCCTCTCGGCCGCGCCGCGGACCTTGTCGACCACCAATTCGAGGGTCGTTCCGGGGGTGAAGATCCCCTTGACGCCGGCGTCTTCCATCTCCTCGGTGTCCTGGTCGGGGATGATCCCTCCGAGGAGCACGGGGATATCTCCGGCGTCCTGCTCCCGAAGGAGCTTGATGATCGCTGGAACCAGGTGGCTGTGTGCGCCGGACATGATCGACAGTCCGACCACATCGACGTCCTCCTGGATCGCGGCGGATGCGACCATCTCAGGGGTCTGGTGCAGCCCTGTATAGATCACCTCCATCCCCGCGTCCCGCAGAGCCCGCGCAATCACCTTGGCGCCGCGGTCGTGGCCATCCAGGCCGGGCTTCGCCACCAGCACTCGAATCTTGCGATCTTTCATCTCTCCTCCTCCTGGAGTGCGTCCTTGAACGACTCCCGCGCGGCCACGATACGCTGCACCTGGCTGGTGCCCTCGTAGATCGTGGTGACGCGCACGTCACGATAGTAGCGTTCTACGTCGTACTCCTTCACGACACCGTAGCCGCCATGGATCTGGACGGCGTCCTGGCAGATATGGTTTGCGGTTTCGCTGGAGTACAGCTTTGCGAGGGACGCCTCCCGGGTGAAGGGGAGGCCCTGCTCCTTGAGCCACGCGGCCCTCAGCGTGAGGAGGCGGGCTGCCTCCCACGCGGTGCGCATGTCCCCGAGCATGTCTCGCACCTGCTCGAGCCTCGCGATGGGGCGACCGAACTGGACCCGCTCCATTGCATAGCTTCCGGCGTCCTCGAGAGCTGCCCGCGCTATCCCCAGGGACTGGGAGCCGATTCCGATGCGGCCGCCGTCCAGGGCGGTCATGGCGATGCGGAACCCCATCCCCTCCTCGCTGAGGAGGTTGGCGGCGGGAACCCGAGCGTCCTCCAGGACAAGGCTCACGGTGTTCGAGCCTCGGAGGCCAAGCTTGTCTTCTTTCTTTCCAACGGAGAAGCCGGGGATGTCGGGGGTCATCAGGAAGGCAGAGATCCCCTTGGGACCGGGTGCCCCGGTGCGGGCCATGAGGACCGTTACTCCTGCGTACTCCCCGTGGGAGATCCACAGCTTCTCGCCGTTGAGGATGTAGTCGTCTCCGTCCCGGACGGCCTTGCATCGCAGGCTCCCCGCGTCAGAGCCGGCGCCGGTCTCCGAGAGCGCGAATGCCCCGCAGATCGCATCCCCGGAGCAGATCGCCGGGATGTGGGTGCGTTTCTGCTCCTCGTTTCCGTACTTCTGGATGATCTCCGCGACCATGTTGGTGACGCCGATGGTCACCGAGGTGGACGCGCAGGCCGCCGCGATCTCGGTCATCGCCAGGCTGAACGCGACGACCCCGGCCTCGGTGCCTTCGTAATCTCCGGAGACGTTGAACCCCATGAGACCCAGCTCCGCCATCTCGCGGAGCGCTGCCTTGGGAAACTCGCCGGTCTGGTCCAGGCGTGCTGCGTCGGGCTTCAGGCGCTCCTGAGCGAACTCCCCGACCATGTCTCGGATCATCCGTTGCTCTTCGGTGAGGCTGAAGTCAATCATGTGATCATCCCCATCACCTCGAGTCTGCTCAACAACTCCCGAGCTGTGATGGCCCGCATGAGCTCGTCCCGTCCACCACGGATTGAAGCCAGGCGCGCGTCGCCGACGC
>CAZNWW010000862.1:0-1912 GCA_964576155.1 uncultured Myxococcales bacterium
CCCGGGAACGCCTGGTACGTGGAGCATTTCGACAGCCACCCGGTGCTGGCCCCGCGAAAGCTGGTACCTTCGGACGTTGATAACGCGACGGGGCTGTGGTTCGTTACGGACCGGGGAGAGAAACGGGTCCGCCAGGTATTCAACAAGGCGATCCGCAGATTCAGACGTCAGGGCCGCGCCCGATTCGGGACCGTCACCGTCTTCCACTACTGGGAGCCGAAGGGCCGGGGCGGGAAATGAGGCGGCTGGATCCCAGGACCGTCGGGGTCTTCGTGACCCTCACCCTCCTCTACGTCTATCCGCTGTTCTACTTCCCCATCAACAACCCGAACGAGCGTGTTCGGATCTACATGACCGCGGCCATGGTGGATCACGGCACCTTCGCAATCGGCTGGCGGGAGTCGCGGCGACGCGGCTTCAAGGATGTCGGGTCGGTTTACGATCGATGGGGCTATGTCAACGACAAGGCCCTGGTCTGTGATGATCCGGACCTCGAGCCACCAGACTGCGACGGGCCTCTCTACTCCGCCAAGGCTCCGGGGACCTCGTTCCTGGCCGCGCCTGCGTACGCGGTCTATGGTCTCTTCGGTGACACCGAGGATTATCGCAGCGTCACCCTCTTCTTGCGCCTGGCGCTGATGGTCTTCCCGGGCTTGCTGTTCCTCTATGGCTTCCGACGCTATGCGTCCCGATGGATACAGGACCCCTGGCTCCTGGACGTCGGCACCCTGGGGTTGGGCCTCGGGTCCATGTTCATGACGTACTCCCACATGGTCGCCGGCCACCAGCTCACGGCGCTGCTCCTGTTCAGCGGCTTCGCTGCCGCTGAGATCGGGAGCCGCCCCGAAGCTGTTCCACGCAGGCACCTCCTCCTCGGCCTCGGGGGCTTGGCCACGGCCATGTCGGTGGTGGTGGAGTACCCCTCGGTGGTGGGCGCAGCCGCGGTCGGAGGGATGGTGCTCGTGCGGGTCCTGCTGACCCGACGTTGGAAGCTCCTCGCGTCCTTTGTCGCGGGCTGCCTGCCCGCCGCGTTCCTCATGGGCTGGTTCCACACGTCGGCGTTCGGTGCGCCGTGGCGTACCGCGTATGCCACTCTCGAGAACCCCCAGTTCGTCAAGGACATCGCATACGGTTTCATGGGAATCCGAGGCCCGGAGTTGGACAACCTCGATGGCTCGTTCCTGGCCCCGTACAACGGCATGTTCTTCTTCGCACCCTGGATTGCGTTGGTGGTCCCCGCGCTGGCGGCCCTCCCGTGGGTCATCCGCCGCGTCGGGAGTCCGCGGGTGGGAGGTGCAGCGTTGACGTCCACTGCGGTGGTCTTCATGTTCACCCTCTTCATCGCCTGTCACTCGCTCTGGCGAGGGGGTTGGACCCTTGGACCACGCTACATCGTGGGCTTCGTCCCCTTCGCCGCGCTCCTGATCCTCCTGTGGTTGGAGACCATGAAGGGTCCGGCGAGGACCGCGTCGCGGGGCCTCCTCGCTGGCCTCCTGCTGGTGTCCATAGCGGTGACCGGCGCGTGTTCGCTGGTCACCCAGGGCTTCCCGACCGCGTTCTACAACCCCCTGCGAGAGGCCACCTTGCCGCTCCTGGGCGCGGGGTACGCGACCCGGACCCTGGGCCACACCATCGGCCTCTCAGGTGCATGGGCCTGGTTCCCGGTGTTTGCGGCCCTCGCCTGGACGGTCTGGCGCGTCGGCGAGGGCATCGTAGAGAAGGGACCGAGGCTCTTGCGTCCCTTTGCGGTCCTGGGGGCCCTGGGGCTCGCCGGCCTGGTGTTCTGGGTGCTCCTGCTGCCTGCGGAGCAGCCCACGCTGGAACGAGTGGGAGCCTTGGCCTGGTTGAAGGATCACTACGAGGAAGACGGCGGGTTCCCAATCGAGCAGGAGGAGCTCCGCGATCTGAGGGC
>CAZNWW010000863.1:0-1912 GCA_964576155.1 uncultured Myxococcales bacterium
CCTGGCTGTCCCCCGATGGAGGCCGCGTCGCGCTGGTCCTCGACCTGAACGCGGACATCCGACTCGACGCCGCCCTGGTCGTGCTGGTGCTGCCGGTAGCAGGATGGCAGGACGAGGTCCAAGGCGAGGTTAAGTAGATGAACGATGTCCTGCCCGGTGGACCGAACTCGTATCTGCTCGATATACCGGATGTACCGCACCCGACCGCGCTGGCGGGGCGAGTCGCAGCGATGCTGACCCCGTGGTGTGCCAAAACTCGAACGAGCCCTTCCGAGGGGCTGAAAACGGCGAGTATGATGCCCGCCCGAGCCACGGGCCTTCCCGATTCATGGTTGCTGATTGATGCCAAGGCGGCTCGTCGGGCGTCCCGAAAGTGATCCATAACGGGCTACGTATGCTTCGCCGTCGGCTGTACCACACACGGAGGCCGTCGCCCAGATGGACGAGCTTGCTTCTCGGACGGAGAACTCCAGGAGCTGCTCAGGCTGCATCTCGGTAGTAGAAGTTGAGCAGCCCACCAAGACGTTGACGTCGCAGAACGGGCCCGTTGCCAGCTGCGACGTCGGTATTCTCGGGCTCGATGAGGCGGTTCCCAAGGCCCTGGTGCGTCCTCTCGCCGTGGTAATGATCGACGTACTCCGTGACAACGTGACGGAGATGGTTCTGGCCGAGAGGGACGATGCGGCTGAGGCACTCGGACTTGATGGAGAGCACGAACCGCTCCGCGTAGGCGTTCAAGTTCGGGGACCGCGCCGGTAGTCGGACGATGTTGCAGTCGGCGTCCTTCAGCAGTCGTCGGAATGCAGCTTTGTACAGAGGGTCGCGGTCCAGGATGAGGTAGCGGGTGTCTCGGAGGAAGCCATCGACAGCGTCGGTCAGGTTCCGTCCGACTTGCATCATCCACGTGCCATGCGGATCGGCCTTGACCCCTGCGATCTCGACCTTCCTCGTCTCGAGCTTGATAACGAAGAACACCCAGTGGCGGACGAGCCCGAACATCGTCATCACCTCCACCGCAAAGAAGTCCGCCGCTGCAATCGCCTCCCAGTGTGTTTTCAGGAAGGTGGACCAGGGCATTCTCTTGCCCCGATCCGGCGCCGGCTCGAGCCCGTGCGAGAGCAGGATACGTTTGATCGTGTTGCGTCCGATGACGTGGCCCAGGCTCCTCAACGCCCCTCGGATCCGGGTGTAGCCCCAGGTCACGTTCTCCTTCGCCATCATGACCACGAGTTCTGCGATTTCGGCCTTTGTCCTTGGACGACCGGGCCTCCGGCCTCTCGAGCCATCGTACTTCCTTGCCACGAGCCTGCGGTACCAGCCCAGGATGGTGTCGGGGGAGAAGATGCCAGCGACCTCGCTCAGGACCTTGCGTCCCAGGGCCTTGCCCTTGACGGCCAGACGGCGACGCTGGTTGTCGGTCAGTAGGAGACGGCGGCCGGCGAGTTGCTCTCGGAGGACACGGTTCTCCTCCCGGAGGTAGTCGATGACCTTCTGCTGTTCGCGGTTGACCAAGCCGGAGAAGAAGAGCAGGAGGAACTGGAGAGGTGCAAAGTCGGGCTTCATGGGACGAGAATCGCACCGGGGTAGTAGAGAGGCAAGGGCCTGATGTTGAGCATGATGTCATCCTGCTGAGCCTCTGTTTGGGGTTCCATGGGCGGCTGTTGGCAATCCTTGAAACTGTTGTGGTTTCAGGTGGATCGAGTTTTGGCACCAGACGACATGGCGACGCCCCACAGCGCCCAGGAGAACAGGTAGGCAGCCGGGCAGCCGATGAACGCCAGGTATGGGTTCCCGGACCAGAGGGCGGAGGGGGGATGACCCCGTGCAGAGACAAGAACCATCACTCGGGTTCAGGCACCGATATAAATCTGCCGAACACCTCAGACGTCCCGTTGCCCCCGAGGGCTGCTGC
>CAZNWW010000864.1:0-1911 GCA_964576155.1 uncultured Myxococcales bacterium
AGAGAAAGAACAAGTAATCACCCGCTACTCAGCGTTATAACACCAGATATCCCATCCGCTTTTGACCTTTGTCAGTGGGGGATAGGCTTGTGCGCAGCGGTCGAGGGCGCGGGGGCATCCAGGACGGAACGGACATCCCGTATCCGCCAGGCTCACCGGCTCCACGGGCCCGACGGCAGCATCCCAGAGGTACCGCGAGAACGGGTGCGCCGGCCGCTTGGACGGCGACGCCGCGCGCTCGGCCGGGTACCCGGCGCAGAGCACCAGGAGCGCACCGGGGAGGCGCTCGAGCTCCCGGAGGTGGTGGGTGATAAGCACGAGGGTGAAGCCCATGGCCCGCTGGAGGTCCGCCATGAGCTCCAGGATTCGCGTAGCGACCCGGGGATCCAGCATAGCGGTGGGCTCGTCCGCGAGGACGAGGTCCGGCCCCCCGGCCACGGCGCGGGCGACCGCGACTCGCTGGCACTCTCCACCGGAGAGGGCCCCGGGGAGCGCCCCTCGGCGGGAACCCTGGATCCCCACGTCCTCCAGGAGCGCGTCCGCGTCGTCCATGCGGTCCGCGATCGTCCCGCCTCGTCGCAGGGAGAGCGCCTCGGCCACGGAATGTCGGGCGGGCCAGCGCGGGTCCAGGGAATCCACAGGTGACTGAAAGACCGTGCCGATGCGGCGCCGAGCCGCGCGGAGGTCAGACCCCGTAACCCGGGTCACGTCGGTGTCCCCGATGAGAACACCTCCACGAGAAACCGGAGCCAGGCCCAGGAGGGCCCGAACCAGCACGCTCTTCCCCGACCCGCTCTCCCCCACCACGGCGAGGGTGCTCCCCGCTGCGAGATCCAGGTCGATGCCCCGGAGCACAGGGACCGCGGTGCCCGGGTAGAGGACTTCGAGGTCCCGAACCCGAACCGAAACCCCGCGACCCTCGCTCACCGGGCCCGTCCGTGCGCAATGGTTGCGAGCTGCAGGAGTTGGGTGTCGTTGCAGAGCTCCGTCTGGCAGGAGATCCCCACGACCCGACTCCGGTCCACCTCCATGAAGACCAGCCCGGCGACGCTGCCCCGGATCCAGAAGAAGGAGTCCTTCACCACAGCCTCGGTGACCTCGGAGTTCGGGTGCGTGGCCAGGAGTTCGTTCCAGCGCTCCACCGCATCCCGATGCTGGCGGTGCTCCCATAGCCGAACCCCCACCATGTGTGTGGTACCCGGCCGCGTATAGAGCACAGAGTTGTAAGTTCCGTCGGGCGATACCCCGGGGACCGGCCCTTCGGACACCCATCCCCGTACCCCGAGGACTCCCACAAGATCCGCAACCGCAAGCAGATAATCCACCTTCGGCGGCGTCGGCCGCCGACGCTTACTCACAGGCTTAGCAACGCCATCTCCCCCCGTTGACCCTTCGACAAGCTCAGGGCGGGCTTTCTCTGTATCCACTGTGGGAGGGGCGTTGTAGCTGAGCTGAGCGGACGCAGTTCGCTCGTGCGAAACTGATGCCCTTTGGGTACCGCCCCGATTCTCCCCTCCTGTGGGAGGGGCTTTAGCCCCGACTGTCTCGGTTTCCGCGGAGACGTTCGCCCTACTTCGCTCTTCGAGCTTCGAAGGGTCTTCGACACGCTCACGTCTGGGATCCTTCTCTTTCGTGTTGCCGTGATCCTTGCACCCGCCGAGGGCCAGCAGGCCCAGAGCCGTGAAACCGATCAGCAGACGTTCAAGACACATGGTTCACCTCGTCATCCAACGTCGCAGGCATTATAAGGGGAATCGGAGGATCCAATGCAAGAGCGACAGGTCGTGACCGGAACCAAGCGGGTGGATCTGCGAATATCATTGCATCCACCGAGCCTTGGAGACACCATTTTAGATATTCACCACGGATGGAGATTCACATGAAGGAAAGCCTCTACCAGAAGATCATGGC
>CAZNWW010000865.1:0-1911 GCA_964576155.1 uncultured Myxococcales bacterium
CGATAGGTACTCCGGCGGTGAAGAGGGATGAATATGAAGATAGTAATTTTCTGGTTCTCCATCGTCCTGGTCTCGGCCTGGCTCTGGACGGGGTGTGATACCTCGAAAAATAATCCTGCCGCAACAGATGCTGCCTTCGACTCGATCGAGGATGCCATGGAGCCGGACTCGGCGCCCCCCACGGACCAGATCGATGATGCCGCCGAGTGGGACAGCCCGGAGGACGCCGCTGAGGATATGGAGGAGGATCTATCCGTGTTCCCGCCGCCGATCTGTGGCGCAGGAACCCTCTGGGAGCCGGGGACGGCGGCCTTCGTGGAGAGCACCGACGAGGCGACGCTTGCAGCGGGAGGCGCCGCGGGGTATCGGGTCAGCGTGGTGGACTTCGACGGGGACGGTTATCCGGATCTCCTGGTGCGGAACGGCGGCGGTGAGGGCAGCTTTGATCCTGAAGGGACGCGGCGGAAGTGGCTCCTGAGGAACGACGGAACCGGCGCGTTCGTCGACGTGACCGAGGAGTCCGGGATCCTGACTTCCCGGGTCTCTGGCGACCCCATGACCGCCCGGGCAGGCGAGTTGACCGCGGCCGCAGACGTCGACAACGACGGCGACATCGACGTCTTCTTCGGGATGACCGTCAGCGAGCCCGGCCCGGAAAAGGAGACCAGCGAGCTGATGATAAACCAGGGAGACGGGACCTTTATCCTCGGTCCGTCGGACAGCGGGCTTCGCTCCCAGGACGCACCGCAGGTTCCTGCCGGTGCGTCCTTCGTGGACGTCAACCGGGACGGCTTCGTGGATATCTGGGTCACTCAGAACATGCCCGGCGGAGCGCAGGCGCCACTCAACGATCGACTCTATCTCGGCGACGGCGCCGGGAGCTTCACAGAGGTCACAGAGCAGGTCGGCCTCACGACGACGAGTTGGTACTTGATAGCTGACCTGAACGAGGGCCTCTCCCACTCCTGGGCCTGGAGCTCCCTCGCCTGCGACTTGAACGGCGACGGCATGACCGAGCTCCTTGCGTCCTCATACGGTCGCGCGCCGAACCACTTGTTCCAGGGTCAGTGGGATCATGGCGAGTTCAACTTCGTGAACCGATCCGTGGAGTCCGGTTATGCGTACGACCATCGGCAGGACTGGTCTGACAATGAGTCGGCGCAGTGCTACTGCAAGCTCCACCCGGAAGCAGAGGATTGCGAGGGGGTCCCGCCGCCTCAGTACATTATCTGCAACACCGACGACGACATCTTCCGCTGGGACCACCAGTACGACCGGGAGCCCTTCCGTCTTGGTGGAAACTCCGGCACCTCGGTCTGTGCGGACGTGAACAACGACGGCCACATGGACATCCTCACCACGGAGATCGTTCACTGGGACGTGGGGACGTCCTCGGATCCCTCGGAACTCCTCTTCAACGACGGCAACCTGAACGTCGCCTTCTCCCGACCCGGGGGTGAGCAGACCGGCCTCATCCGAGAGCAGGCGATGTTCGCGTGGAACGATGGGGACATGACCGCCGCTGTGTTCGACTTCGACAATGACGGCTGGCCGGACGTCTACATCGGCGCCTCGGATTACCCTGGGAACCGGGGATTGCTCTTTCACCAGAACGGGGCGCAGCCCGGCACCTTCACGGCGATGGATGTCGGTGACTACTTCGAGCACAACCGCAGCCACGGCGTCGCCATCGCAGACTTTGATCGTGACGGGGATCTGGACATGGTGGTGGGGCATTCCCACGCGCGGTGCGAAGCGACCGAGCCGAACAATTGCTACGAAACCCAGGACATCCGGGTCTTCCGCAATAACATCGGCCAGGCCGGGAACTGGCTTCAGCTCGACCTCGAAGGCGGCGTGGGGACGAACCGGTCTGCCATCGGCGCCCGCGTCACCGTCTCCGTCGGGGGG
>CAZNWW010000866.1:0-1909 GCA_964576155.1 uncultured Myxococcales bacterium
GGGAGCGGACGCGGACGAACAGGCGGGTCTCCTGACGCGGGCCCTTACGCAGGATCCGGATCTGCCGGGTCTACGGGAGAAGCTGATTCCTGTCCTCCGCGGGCAGGAAGACTGGCTGGGGCTCGCCCGACAGCTCGCCGTCCGGGTGACGGAGGTGGAGGAGGACGGCCTGGACGCGCTCATGGACGAGCTGTCTGAACTCTGCCGGGACCGGATCGACGACGGGGCCGAATGCCTGGATATCCTGGGCGCCGCTCTAGGCGTGGCGCCGGCCCACACATCGTCCCGGCAGCAGTACGCCGCTCTTCTGCGGGAGGCTGGCGGCGGGGAGCGTCTCCGGGAGATGCTCGAGCAGGACGCCCGCTCCGATGATCCGGCGATCCGCCAGAACGCGCGCCTGGAGATCTCCGTCCTTCACACAGAGGCGGATGAGCACGCTGATGCCCTGCAATGGCTGGAGGCCGCGTTCGACGCTGACCCGACCGATCCGCGGGTCCACGAGAAGCTCGAGGTGGCCTTCTCGGAGACCAAGAGCTGGGATCGGCTCGCAACGTTCTACAACCGTCTGGCCGCGGTGGGCACGGACAAGGACACCAAGGTCCATTTCCTCGAGAAGGCCGTCACCCTCCAGACCGATCTCTTCGAGAACCACGAGGAGGCCGTGGCCATCTACCGTCAGCTCATCCACCTGGTGCCGGATCGCCTGGACCTCTACGACGGGATGGAGAACGAGCTGGTGGCCCTGGGCCGCAACGAGGAGCTGGTGTGGCTCCTCGAGCAGCGGGTAGGCCGCGAAAAGGGTGATGAGGCGGCGGTGGTGATTTTGCGACGCATAGCGGGTATCCAGGACAAGGCCTTGGACAACGCCGACGCCGCTATTTCGGCGCTGCGCAAGGCCCTCGGACGGACCCCCGGCGACGACGACGTCATGGCGGCCCTCCAGGAGCTCTGCGAGGCCCACGAGCGCTGGCACGCGCTGGTGCGAGCCCAAAAGGATCGGGTGGCCCACCTCGAGGGGGACGACAAGGTCGAGGTTCTCCTCCAGATGGCCAGGGTGGCCCTGGAGCGCATGGTCGCCCCCGCGTCGGCGCAGAAGTATGTCCGCCAGGCCCTGGGTATCCGTCCGGATCACAAGGACTCGTTCGACCTCTCCATGCGGATCCTCGAGGAGCAGGAGGACTGGAAGGGTATGGCAGAGGCCCTGGAGGATCGCATCCGGGTCTCCACGGACGACGAGCGGGAGGTACTGGGTCTGGAGCTGGCCCGAATCAACGGCGATCACCTGGGTCGGGATGTCGAGGCGGTGCGCAGCCTCGAGAAGGTCCTGGAGTTCAACCCCGAGAACATGATGGCGGCCCGACGGCTGGCGGACCTCTACGTCCGCCGCCAGGTCTGGGACAAGGCGGCGCCGCTCTTCCAGATGATCCTGGATCGCGAGGGTGCGGTGCTCCCGGAGGAGCGAACAGCCGTCCTCCTGGACGCTGCGCGTGCCTTCGAGACGATCCTGCAGCGGGACGCAGCGATCGGGCATTACCGGGAGGTCCTGGAGCACGAGGCGGGACACCTCGTCGCCCGGTTCCGGCTGGCGAAGCTCCTGTACCTCGAGCAGTCCTGGGACGAGATCGGGGTCCTCGGCGCCGATCTCATGGCCGAGGAGGGTCTCCCCCCGGACGAGCGCCGGGAGCTTAGCGGGATCATGGCGGACGTGGAGCAACGGCTGGGTCGCGCCGGCACGTCCCGTGAGAACCTGGAGCGGATGCTCGAGTCCCAGCCAGGGGATACATCAGTGCTGGAGCGGCTTGTGGGCGCCTGCACTACAGAAGGGGATGGGGCCGCCGCGTTCGGGTATCAGCGCCGCCTCCTCGAGGTCGAGAGCGACCCGGAGCGACGCTTCACCCATTATCTCACC
>CAZNWW010000867.1:0-1908 GCA_964576155.1 uncultured Myxococcales bacterium
ACCAAGCTTGAACTTCGGTGCGGTTGTGTCCGAACATCTCAACCGGGGAGTTTCTGAACACAAAGTCGACCGGCAGCGCCGGTTGAGGTGCTCAGGATGACCTACCCGCTCTCCAGCGTATCGCCATCAGCGCGAGAACAATGAAGAGAAGAACCCACGGCATGGTTGCTGGGTGATCAGCCAATGCACACCCGCCGCCCTCCTTCCCCGTCGGTCCATCATCTACGACGTCCTGCTCGGACACGAGGTCTGCCACCCCGGGCTCCGGCGGCGTCACACAGGTGCCATCCACACAGTGGGTCCCGCCTTCGCAGGCCTCCTGCGGCTCCAGGATCCGGCATCCATCCACATCCACACTACAGACCAGGGCAGCGCCGCCCTCGTCATCGCAGCTGCGGGCGCCGACGACCTCACATTCGTGTTCGCAGTCCTCGCCGCAGGGCGGCACTTCGCAGGGGTCTGGCGGGGTGAATCCTTCCTCGCAGGCTGCTGACTCCGCATTACACGCAGCATCCGCACCGCAGGACTCGTAGATCCTGTCAAGGCATGGATCGTCGTCGGACTGGCCGCAGGTCCAGGAATGGGTCAGGTATCCGCTGCAACCCGCTTCGCCGTCCGCCTCGCACTCATCCTGGCAAACCTCGCAGGCCGCGCCGCTCAGGCAGTCATACCAGCCAGGTCCCCCGTTCCCGCCTGGATCCCAGCCGCAGCACTCGTCGCAGGAGGCCGCATGGGGGTACTCGTCAGGGCCGCAGTACTGCAGGGTATCCCCGTCGCAGGCGCCTTCGTAGGGCAGGCCCCCGCAAGGTCCGACTTCACCACAATCTTCGATCTTGTTGGAAGGGCAGAGCTGGACCGGCGCCTCCTGATAGGTCGCCAGGATCCCGTCGGGCACGGTCATGGTCACGCAGTGGATCGCCCCTCCGGACGGGATGATGTTGTCGGAGTTCACCGTCCAGATCGAGAGTTGGGGCGCTGCCGCCTCGTAGACCGCCAGCGCCTGGGCCTCCAGGTCCTTGAACTTCGAGTACACCGGTACGAGCACCGTGTCGTTGAGGATCAGCGCGTTGGTGTAGGTGTACCAGATCCCGGTCTCATCCCACGGCAAGGGCAGGCGAAAGATATCCAGCTTCTCCCCGCCCGCGGTGGTCAAGGCCTCCAGGAGGGCGACGTTGTCGTCCAGGATCTCCGCATTCTCCGGCTGGACCGTCGGATCGTACTCACCGAAGATCAGGGTGGTCTCGTCCAGGAGTTTGGCGAACATATCGATGTGTCCGGTGCCGAGGCCCTTCGGCCGGATGAGGCTCACGAGCTGCTGGCAGCCGGTATACTCCAGCATCCACTGGTCGATCTCCGCCTTTGTGTGCCCCGCGTTCTGCTGGTAGATCTTCTCCGTCGCGTAGCAGGTTCCCTGGGCGTCGGCCATGAAGTTGCCGCCCTCGAAGCTCATGGATGGACGGAATACGTTCACCCCCCAGTCCGCTGCGAGCTTCGCCGGGATCGCATCATCCCAATGTCGCCCGTGGTAGTACCGGAAGTCCGCAAAGCCGATCTCCCCGTCCTGGGTCACGTGGCTGATGGGTCCATAGTCCCGGGTCCAGATAGCGTCGGTGTCTCCCACGTCCAGGAACTGGAATCCGTCCAGACCGAGGCCCAGGTCTTCGACCGCTGCCACCAGGGCTTCGCCCTTCCCTGTTTCATGAAAGACAACGATCAGGGGCACGTGCCCCGCTGCCCCCTGCAGGATCCCCTTGTGGAAAGCGCCGATGCTCCCCCCGGGACGCATCATCATGGCCTGCGCCGGCTCGTACTCTGCGAAGCTCCGCACGGGCTCCGACGGCGGCGCGGTGACCCCGAACAGCTCGGGGTGAGCTTCCCGGTAGTCGTCGTGCAGGTCTCCCTTGAAGG
>CAZNWW010000868.1:0-1907 GCA_964576155.1 uncultured Myxococcales bacterium
TCGAGGAGGACCCCTGGGATGAACGGCTCGCTGAGGTCCTCGACCAGATCCGCCATTTCATCCAGCTGCGCACCGCGGGCAGTGAGTTCTATCGGCGTATCTTCCGCCGGGTCATCTCACGGCACCCGGAGTTCATCCATCACGTGGGGGACATCCCCCGATTGCTCCGGTACGCTTCGGGGCTCTTGACCCCAGTGGACGACGCCATGCCCTTCGACGATAAGCGTCAGCCTCTGGCCGATTACTACGATCTTCAGTACCTGGCCTGTGCAGTCAGCGCGGTGGATGCAGAGGAGCCCCTGATCTATCGGTCACGCTTCATCGAGTTCGCCGACACCTACATCCAGAGCGTGTACTCCGTGGCGCTGAAGGAGGAGCTGGCGGCCATGGGCAGCCCGCCGGTGACCAGGGATCTCTTCGCGGTCTTCGCCACGGGAGGGTACGCGCGGGAGCAGGCCTTCGATGACGACTACGACCTCCTGCCGCTGCTCAACACCGACGACCCCGAGATCGCCGAGGTCGTGACCCGGGCCTGGCGGCGGGTGCATCGGGAGATTGTCCGCCGGGGAACGATTCCGCAGTACCGCTTCGCTGACCATTTCGGTGAGTTCGTCGTTCGGCTCAACCAGCTCGAAGACTTCTTCCGCTGTGGCCACGCAGACGTCGTGGACATGGCCCAGCTCATCGGGATCCGCCTCGTGGTGGGCTCATCCCGAATGACCGCTGCGGTCTCCGAGCAGATCGTACATCCATACATATTCAGCGACGCGGACGACTTCGTGCGCAAGGTCATGCGGGACATGCGGGAACGCCATGAGTTTTCGGGATTCGGTGACCAGTGGGTGGATATCAAGGAGGGGATGGGCGGCCTGCGGGATGTTGAGCAGGTTCTCCTCATTCTAAACGCGCGCTACCAGGTCATGGAGCCCGTGACCCTGAAGCTCTTCGAGATGCTCTCCGTTCTGGCGGAGGAGCACGCCGGCGAGCTGGAGATCCTCGCCCACCACCACGGGTTCCTGCGAGAGGTCAGGGATATCTACCGGATCACCGTCGCCGCTACCGACACGATCCAGATAGAACATCTGGACCCGGTGGCAGCGGTCCTTCATCGCCGGAGCCCGGATTACCCGCGGGATCAGGATGCCTTGTTCAACAAGGTAGTCGATGCCATGGAGCAGGTAGCCGCTGCGACCCACGTCATCGCAGACGAGGTCGAGTACGAGTAGCAGATGGCGTTGACCCTCAAGACTGACCCGCCGACAATCTGGTGCCGATGGCCTGAAGCGCTGATCGCCCTGCTCCTTGCGGCCTTCGGGGCTGCGTTGGCGGTGGAGCCGGAGGATCCCAATCCAATCGAAGAGGTGGATTACTCAGCGCAGTACAACTACGTGATCCGTCCTGGGCACGAGACCAAGGTCTTGACCTTCCTGGACCTGGATCCCGATGAGCCCGGCCCCGTAGCGGGGTTGAGCTATTGGGCCGAGAACATCGAGATCCTGGAGGACCGGATCCGGGTGGAGTACTGGAGTGAGGACGATCGCAGGAAGCGCTTTGTGCTCTACCACCCCAACGCAGTCTGTGAGGCCTGCGTCCGATCCCGCTTCGTCGGCCTGGTGTCAATGCAGGATGACGAGGACACCCGCCATCTCTCCGAATGGCTCCTTGGACACCTGGGATCCGGCTTCACTGCGCTCTGGCAGGAGCGGCTGGTGGATCTGGACCCTGAGGAGGCCGGCGCGGCCAGCGGCGCGGAGGTCGTGGAGCCGCATCGTTGGTTCGGGCGGCACCCCGCTGAGATCTGGTTGGTAGTGAACCAGATCCTCTGGGTGGCCTTGGCAATTCTGGTTGCCTGGAGTCTGATGGCGTGGGCACGCCGCCCGATCGGTCGCCGCCGCGGACTGGCCATC
>CAZNWW010000869.1:0-1891 GCA_964576155.1 uncultured Myxococcales bacterium
AGCGGTACGGGCTGGTCCTTCGAGACCGGTTGCCCAGAGGGCAAGGTCTGCGCGAACGGGAGCTGTATGAACGAAGACTGTCTGAGCCAGGTGGTCTTCCTGGTGGACACCTCCCAGAGCATGGCCACGCATTGGGACGCGGTGGCAGCGAGCATCGAGGCCCTCATGAGCAACAACCCCCTCTCGTACGTCGGCCTGGCCACCTTCCCGGAGTTCATGTCGATCTGCGATGTCCCCCAGACCTTCAAGGTCCCCTTCGCCGCCGGCGCGGGACCCGACGTGGCCGCCTGGTTCGAGGAACACCAGCCCTTCGGTCAGACGCCCCTCCTCGCCGCCATGAACCACATGGGCGCGGTGCTCCCGGACACCTTCCCCGCGGGGGGCGCGCTGGTGGTCCTCTCCGACGGCGCAGACACCTGCGCCTACTCAGGGATGTCCTACGAGGAGCGCGAGGCGCTGATCGTCGATGAGCTGGGCGCGGTGACATCAGGCCTCTTCGCGGATCACGGCATCAAGACCGTTGTGGTGGGCTACCAGTACGAGGGCAACCCTGATCAGCTCAACGCGATCGCCCAGAGCGGCGGCACCGGGATGGAGGCCTACACCGAGGCCGGCGGCGAGCAGGAGCTCACCATGGCCCTCGTCGCTATCGTGGATGATCTCAAGGAGTGCTTCGAGTAGGGCGCTTATGACAGGGCCTAGCCAGGGGCTGGTCAGGGGGTCGAGAGGGTCACGACGACGCCGTAGTGGTCTGACAGTGGTACGTCCTCGGGGCCGTCGACACCCTCGACTGTGATCGTCTCGGTCAGGATGCGAATAGCGGTGGCCTCGGCATCCGCAGGAGCTCCCTTCAGGAGGACGTGATCGATCACTCGCGAGGTCAGGCTCTCCGTGAGCGGGTTGTCAATGCACCAGGTACACGGCGGCGCCGGTAGGGCCAGGTATGGGCTCAGATAGCCTGCATCGGTGAACTTGGCGAAGGTGTCTTCGAAATGCCCGCTGATCTCGGGCGGGACCGCCGGGCCGCAGTTGAAGTCACCGAGGATGACCCGGTCCTGGTTGTCCTCGGCGCGGTCGTCCATCCATGCGAGGAGCTGATCCGCCTGGTGGGCCTGCTCCGCCTCCCAGCTATCGAAGTCTCCGCCGTACTCGACCTCCTTGAGGGCCGCGTTGAGGTGGGTGCAGAAGACGTGGACCGATCCGGCGTCGGTGATCACCTCCTGCCAGAGGACCGCTCGCTGGGTGAAGAAGGCGTCCAGGGCAATGTGGCCCCCGTCTCCGAGGGGGAGGCGGGACATGAGGACGAGGCCGTTGCGTCCCCCGAAGAGGAGCTGGCCGCCCCCGGTGAGGCAGGCCGCGATGATTTCGTCGACGGTCTCGGAGATATGCGCAGCGAGGCAGGTGGCGCAGGGCTGGGACACAGCGCCGAATTGTTCGCCGCAGTTCCCGAGCACACAGCCGGTGAGGTCGTCGGTCTCGGAGCAGAACTCCTCGACGCATGCCAGGAGGGGGTCGGTCTCCTCCTCGGTGCATGCGGCCTCGGCACCCTCCTCCTCGCTGGTCTCGAAGGTACTCACGTTCGGGAAGGCCTCCTCCGTCGCGGCGAGGAGGGTCGCCAGGTCAGCGTCCTCCCAGACCTCCTGGAGGCAGACCACGTCCGCGTCCAGTGCCGCCACGGCTGCGATCACGTCGGCGAAGCGTTCTTCAGCGAAGGGCACGAAGTTTCGCGCCAGGCCGGTGTTGTACGTGACAAAGGTCGTGCTCTCTACGGGCTCTGTTGTGTCCGGGTTGGCGGCGTCCGGCGCGGTGGTGTCAGGCGCGGTGGTGTCAGGCGCTGTGGTGTCAGGCGCGGTGGTGTCAGGCGCGGTGGTGTCAGGCGCGGTGGTGTCAG
>CAZNWW010000870.1:0-1888 GCA_964576155.1 uncultured Myxococcales bacterium
GCGTCGGGTCGGTCCCCGCGGCCAGTCCTCGACTGGCGTAGGAGTCCAGGAAACCCAGGATGTCGTCGAACAAGACGTCGGGATCACCCCCGGCGGTGACATCCTGCTCCGAACGAACGTCCACCGGCTGCTCGGAACAGCCGGTGACCACGAACAGGGCAGCGACTGTAAGCGCTGCGATCCTGGTCCACCAGTTCTTTCGACCTGTATTCATGAGACCTCCTCGTACCGACCATTTCCCCGACGCGGTGCGACCCACACAGCGAGCCCGCTCCCCGACCCGGGAGCAGCGACAAGAGCCTCCCTGGGGAGGCGCCGGCCTGGGGTTGGGAACTTCATGTCAAATCACGCACGATACAGAACGGTTCTTTGATGCAAAAATCACGCCAGATTCCGGCCCGAACGCAGCTGAAAAAAAGATCGTCGCTTCTCCGGCGAGTTTCGCAGCGCGTGCGAAGTATAACACACGCATGTGGAAGGCTGGGAACAAGATTTTGACATCTGAGTGCCAAATGTCGTCACCTCTTGTCTACCGGTGCGCCGCCAAACGGGGGGATACCGGGCGGTTTCCGGACCGAATCGATTCTCAGGACGTCATGACCGGGGCGGCCGGACGGGGAGAGTTGCCCCTCCCAATGGGGAGTATAGGCGAGGCATGCCCTTCGGATCAAGCACAGAACTGTTTGCGACCGCTATGTGGTAGTCCGAACACCTCCGGAATGGGTGCCGAGTTCGCGCGAGGCGCACGCGAAACTGTTTCCGGGTGCGCAAACTCTTCATAGCGATGCACCACCGGCCGGAACGAGCCGGGCGATCCCGCAGGACCTCTGACTCTTCGCGTTAAACGCGGCGCGTCATGGGGTCGTCTACGATGGTCCCCTTGGCGCCTCCTCCGGCGGAGGATAGTACATTCAGCGACGATGTCTCTCTCTCCACCATTCGGTTCCCTCGGCCAAACCCCAGCTCAACAGGTACACCCCTGCCGTGATGGCCAGGGTGGTGCCCGGTGGATGCTTCGCCCGACCCAGGACGGTGACCAACGCCGCCAGGACCACGAGGTGGAAGACGTAGATCCGCAGCGCGTAGCGTCCCGGGAGGAGCAGGGGACGCAGGGGGACAGCGGCAGCGTGCAGGAGCCGATTCGCAGGGCGGGTCCAGGCCAGGCCGAAGAGGAGCAGCATGATCCCCGCGAGCCAGGGGACCTGGCGCAGGCGCTTGTTCCAGAAAGGATGTCGTCGATGCCCGGGGGTTGGAGGTGAAAGGTCTGAGTCCAACCGAGCGGCGATCTGCTTCACCTGGTGCAATGATCCGAGGCCTGGCCCCACGTCCCACTCCCGCCACGTCGTGACCCGGCCCCAAGGGTTGTTGAACGCCGTCTCCACGGCGGTGCGGCTTCGGCCCGCTGCTGCTTGCTCGGCCTGCACCGGCGGGAGGACGGCGACATGGTAGAGCAGGAGGACCAGCGCCCCGAGCGCAGGGACCACGAAGCGGAGCCGATGAGGCAGGTCCAAGGCCCATCGTCCCAGCGCGATCCCGAGGGCCACGAGCGCTAGGTTCGGAGCATGGGCGCCCGGCCCCTGGGCCAGGCGGGCCAGGGGGTGGTCCGGTCGCGTCTCGGCCAGGACAGTGACCGCGCAGGTGGCCACGACCCAGCCGGCCAAGGCCCATCGCCGCCAACGCTCCTCCCCCACCATCCACACCCCGATGAGGATCCCTGCCCCGATGGTGTGGAGGATCCCCGCGGAGAGGAAGGGATAGGGCCAGTGGATTCCCCGCTCCGCCGCGAAGAAGGCCACGGAGATCCCCACGAGCCCGAGGGCGCGCAGGGACTGGCGCCGCCGCCACGCCGCGGGGTCCTTCGCCCGCCGGATCGACAGGGCCAGGGAGA
>CAZNWW010000871.1:0-1888 GCA_964576155.1 uncultured Myxococcales bacterium
GGCGAGCCCCAGGGCGTCGGCAAGGACCATCCGCCCCGTTGGATCCGGCTCGGCAGCATCCATTCCACGCCAAGCGCCCCAGGCATCGAGCACCCTGCCCCAGCGACCATTGGGCGGCGCGGGCCCTGGATCCACGACCACCCGCCCCAGGGGAAAGCCAGGCTCGAGGTAGCCGCGGACGACCCCGTGGAAGGCCTGCTGCCCGGACTGCCAGAACACCGGGTTTCGCCTGCGGAGGTTGTGACCCACCAGAGCTGCGTTGATGTCCCTGGCATCGCCGAGGTCGCCCATGGCGCCATCCTGGAGCGCAAGGAGCTCTTCCGGAAAGAAGAGGTCTCCGTACCGCTCGGCCTGGGCCGAGACCATGCCCGGCACCCCGACGTTCTGGACAACGAGGTTCAGGCAGTCTCGACGCCTGTTCTCCAGCAGCTGGTGATAGAGCAGCAGCCCCGACGCGTCGTCCAAGGTTGTGAGGACGAGGCTCCCGGGGGGCAGGGGCCGCAGGATCGAGAGGCCGTACCGGTAGGGCAGGCCGTTGGCGCCTAAGGATCGGTGCTGTGCGGGAAAGCTCGCCAAGGGTGTGGCCAGAAGTCCGACGACCACGACACCGGCCACCGCTGGTCGCAGCAGCCTGCGAGGGGGAACCAGGTCGACGAGACGGGCCAGCCCCAGAGCCGCGGTGAGGAAGATCACGAAGAGCGACAGGACACCTGTCTGAAAATCCTTCTGCCCCATGGGGTTGATCACAACACTGAAGATCAGGTCACCGGCCCAGGCGGCCGCAGCGAGCAGCCCCGCCATGGGGGCGCGGCGGGCCAGAGTCAGGAGCCCGAGGGCCGCAAGGAGCAACGCAGGCCCGGCCTGGCGCACCATTTGGGTCCCGTAGAGAGCAGCGTTCTCCGTAAAAGTGGTCAGGCTGCCGCCGGCCCCGATGTCCCCCTGGAAGGCGCTGCGGATCGTCCGCCCCGTGGCATAGCCCAGCCAGCCGCTGAAGTCTGACGGGTCGGCGAATTTCGTCCAGGGACCGGACCAGGCGCGCAGGGGCAGGTACCATTGGATCAGGAAGCCGGCGAAGAGCAGGAGTGCGACTTGGCCCCACAGGTTCCATCGCGGAGGCCCGTCGCCGGGCCCGTTCGGGGCGCGGACTCGCGTTCCGAAGGCCACCAGCACCAGGGACCCGGCCCCGGCGGCCAGCGCCGTGATATGGAGCCCTGACGCTAGCCCCGTTCCCAGGGCCAGGAGCCGCAGGGTCCGATCACGATGGGGATCCTCCTCCAGCACGAGGCTGCGCATCGCGCACGCGATGAGCGCGGCGCTCATCGCCGCCGAGGGGAGATACACCTCCGCGGCGAGGGAGTGGAACCAGACCGTACGCGCTGCGAGGAAGGCCCAGGCAGCGCCCCAGGCAATGATCCAGATCCCTGTGGGAGGGGCTTCAAAGCCCCTCCCACAGTTCGGTCCGAGGAGCCAGACAGCGAGCATAAAGATCGCGGTGGACGTAATCGCCGCAGATCCCGCAGACAGAAGATTAATCCGGAAGGCCAGGGAACCGACCGGCAGGATCGCCGCAAGACGCCCGAGAGAACCGAGCAACGGGAACCCCGTCGGATGCGGGAGACCACCGGTCCCATAGGCCGCCATGAGCTGCCCCGCGTCTTTCCAGTAAGGCCACGCATCGACAAACAAAATCAAAGCAACAAAGGTCAAGCACCCATGGACCATCCCCCACAGAGCGAGCCGCCCCGAACTCTTCTCCACCACAACCAAGCTAGACCTCTTCGCGGGTATGGACCGAAGGGCACCGCCGCGGCGGACGGAGGCGTGATGGTCGATGGTGTGGCCGTGGGACAAGCGAAGCGGTCCCGGGCTGGGAGTCGCACTCTCCGTG
>CAZNWW010000872.1:0-1886 GCA_964576155.1 uncultured Myxococcales bacterium
GTTGCCATGGACGAGGAGCCGTTGGACTCGAGGACCTCGGCCACCACGCGGATGGTGTAGGGGAAGTCTTCGTGGTCCGGGAGGATCCGCTTGGTGCCGCGCTCCGCCAGGTTGCCGTGACCGATGTCCCGGCGGGACGGGCCGCGAGGCATGCGGGCTTCGCCCACGCTGAACGGCGGGAAGTTGTAGTGAAGCATGAATTGCTTGTGGTACTCGCCGGCGAGCGCGTCGATGCGCTGCTCGTCCTGGGCGGTCCCCAGGGTGATCGCGGCCAGGACCTGGGTCTCGCCGCGGGTGAACACTGCAGAGCCATGGGTTCGCGCGAGGACGCCTACGTCCGAGTGGATCTGGCGTACGGTCGTGGTGTCGCGACCGTCGATCCGCTGGCCCTTGTCGAAGAGCAGCGCCCGGGCCGTGGCCTTCTGGAGCTTGGACCAGTAGCGCTTGGCCTCGTCCTTCCGATCCGAGTAGTCCTCGCCGAGGGCCTCGAGCATGTCGGCCTTGGCCGCGGACATGGCCTTGCTGCGCTCCTTCTTGATCTTGACCTTCAGGGCCTTGACGAGACCCTTCTTGCCCTTCTTCTCTACGAGCTTGACGAGGGCCTCGTCCACCTCTGGGGCGGGCACGACTCGCTTCGTCTTGCCGAGCTTCTTCGCCAACTCATGCTGTACCTTGAGGATCGGCTGCGCCTGATCGTGCGCAAACATGAGGGCCTCGACCATCGCGTCATCGGAGAGGAAATCAGCCTCCCCCTCGACCATGACGATCCCGTCTGTGCCGACCACCACGGTGATTTCCAGGTCTGACTCCTGCAGCTGCGTGTTGGTGGGGTTGACCACCAGCTCGCCGTCGATCTTCCCGACCTTGACTGCGGCCACCGGGCCGTCCCAGGGGACGTCGGAGATCATGAGCGCGGCGGAGGCGCCGATGACGCCAAGGGGGCTCGGGTCGTTCTCCTTGTCCAGGGACAGAACCTGAACCATGATCTGGATCTCCTGCCGGATGTGGGACTCGAACAGCGGCCGGATGGGCCGGTCGATCTGCCGGGCGGAGAGGATCTCGATCTCGGAGGGACGCCCCTCCCGCTTGAAGAACCCGCCGGGGATCTTGCCGGCGGCGTAGGTCTTCTCGCGATAATCCACTGACAGGGGCAGGAAGCCCATGTCCCTGAATCCGTCGGACATGACCGCGGTCACGAGGACCTGGGTGTCACCGTAACGGATCATGACGGCGCCGTCGGCCTGCCGCGCATAGCGGCCAGTCTCGATGGAAAGGGTGCTGGCGCCGATTTCAACTGTCTTCTCTGTAATGTCGAACAATTTGGAACTCCTGAGAGTTTTGAGGGGATGGAGGCCTGCTGATTACTTCCGCAGACCGAGGGACTTGATAAGCTGCCGGTACCGCTCGACGTCCTTTGACTTCAGGTAGTCGAGCATCCGGCGGCGCTTCCCGACGAGCTTCAACAGCCCGCGCCGGGAGTGGTGGTCATGCTTATGGGTCCGGAAGTGGTCCGTGAGCTGGGCGATACGCGCTGTTATCAGCGCTACCTGCACCTCCGGGGAACCGGTATCGGAATCATGGGTCCGGTACTTCTCGATCGATTCGATCTTGACATCGGGATCCAGTGGCATGGCGTCTCTCCTTCTTGTGTTTCCAAGGGCGCAGAAACCAGGACTGAATCCCTGGAACCGCCTCCCCCGCCGTCGCCATTTCTTGAAAGAACCGTCCGCGCGCGGTGCACGGACTTTTCGGTGCCTGGGACTATACACACCACTTTTTGTTTGTCAACGGGCAACAACTGCGCGGTCAGTCCGTGACCGGCTGGGGAGCGATCTCCGGCTCGACATCCGGCTCCGGCAGCTTCTCTTTGCAGTGCACACTATCGG
>CAZNWW010000873.1:0-1881 GCA_964576155.1 uncultured Myxococcales bacterium
TCGGCTGAGCGAGTTGGGGCTCCCGACCCCGAACATGTTCGCGGGCGGGCGCAACTTCCACTCTACCCACGAGTGGGTCCCTCTGGACGACATGGAGAAAGCCGTCGAGGTGATCCTCCACCTCGTGGCCCGCTGGTCCTCGGCTCGCGACTGATACGAAATCCTTCGTTCCTTAGATCCGACGTGGGCTCGATCCGTGTGGATTCTCCCGAGAGCCCGCGAATCAATCTTGCTTACCGGCATGATTTGTGCTAATCGAAACGCCCTGTTGTAACCGGGAGGTGCCTTGATGAGACTGTTCCGGGGCCGAGTGGAAGATGCAGCAAACGAGATCCTGAAGGGCCTCGGTAAGGCCGAATTGGTCGAGGTACAGCAGGAACAGCTGGAAGAGGTCCAGAAGGACATCGAGTCGGTGATGTTCGAGTACATCCGCATAGAGCGGGAGATAGCCGATCGGTCCAAGGACATCGCCTCGCGGCAGGGTCTGGACTTCGGGGCCGCACAGCGGATCCGCAGGAACCTGGCGAAGGACAAGCGCATCGGCATTGAAGACGAGACCCTCGACTATGTAGTGCGCCAGATCATCGAGATGCTGGAGAGCTCCAGTCATGTCGACGAGGTCTTCGGCGAGGATCATGAGCTGAACCGAATCGTGGCGCCGATCCTGCGAGACCAGATGGCCTCGCCGGAGGAGCAGTTGGGGTTGGAGATCGACCGGCGTATGAGACACCTGAAGGACTCCGAGGGTTCGATCCCATGGGAGATCGAGTACAAGCGCATCAAGGCAGATCTCGAGCGGCTCAAGAAGCTGGACTGAAGGAGGAAGAGGACAT
Source organism: uncultured Myxococcales bacterium (assembly GCA_964576155.1). Lineage (GTDB taxonomy): Bacteria > Myxococcota_A > UBA9042 > CAIXZC01 > CAIXZC01 > CAZNWW01. Next base: position 834 of record CAZNWW010000873.1, read on the forward strand.
GGCCAAGTACAAGCCTGAAGATATCCGCAACGTCGTTTTTGTCGGCCACGGCGGCACCGGGAAGACCTCCCTCGTGGACGAGCTGCTCCACGCCGCCAAGGCGAACAACCGCGTCGGTTCCGTGCGTGACGGATCGAGCCTCTCGGACTACGCCGAGGACGAGATCGATTCGCAGGCATCCATTGATCTGAGCTTGCTCTACTGCAACTACGGGGGGATCCACTTTCAGCTCTTCGACGCCCCGGGTCGCAGCGACTTCCTGGGTCAGGCGGTCGAGGGGCTCCACGCTACGGACATCGCCGCCATCCTGGTGGACGGGTACTCCGGGCTCCAGGTCAACACCAGGCGGGCCTGGCAGCTGGCCAGCAAAATGGGCAAGGCGCGCCTGATCGTGGTGTCGAAGTGTGACGTGGAGAACGTTGATCTGGAGAAGATCATCAGCGACATCCGCAAGACCTTCGGCCAGCAGTGCCTCCCGTTCATCCTCCCGGATACCACCGGCGCCGGCATCTCAAAGATGTTCTCCGTCCTGAAGCCCGCCGACGACGCCACCGACCTGGTCAAGTCCTTCCATGAGCCGCTCGTCGAGTCCATCGTCGAGTCCGACGAAGACCTGATGATGCGCTACCTCGATGGCGAAGATGTCTCGGAGGATGTCAGCAAGCAGCTTGTTACGGCGATCGCGGATGGATTGGTCGTGCCGATCGTCTGCACTTCACAGAAGGGCTCCCTCGGCGTCACGGAGATCCTCGACACGCTGAAGGCCTACTTCCCCTCCCCCGCAGCCATCACCAAGGTCAACGCCCTGGTGTCGGACATGGACGAGGACGGCGAGCCGATCCAGAAGGTCGAGGAGATGGATCTCCCCGAGGAGGAGTTCATCGGCCAGGTCGTTCGGATCATCATCGACGACCACAAGGGCCGGATGGCCATCCTCCGCTTGCTCTCGGGCCAGATGGCTTCGGGCATGAACTACAAGAACCCGGCCACCGGCAAGGGCGGTCGCCTCGGCAAGCTCGTCAAGATCTTCGGCGCCCGCCACGACGAC
>CAZNWW010000874.1:0-1866 GCA_964576155.1 uncultured Myxococcales bacterium
GAGCGCACGGGAGACCTCTCGCCCTTTGAGCAGGGCTCCATTCCACTGGACGCTTCCCTGGAGCGACACCTGCTGTTCCTGCTCTTCGTCCCGGCCTACGAGAACCCGACCCACGACGGCGCCATCATCGTTCGCAACAACCGCATAGTGGCCGCGCACTGCATCCTGCCTCTTTCAGAGAACCTGGATGACGAGCAGCTCGGTACGCGACACAGAGCAGCGCTGGGTCTCTCGGAGCAGACAGATGCCATGGTGGTGGTGGTCTCCGAGGAGACCGGAAGGATCTCCGTGGCCCGAGGGGGCAAGTTCGAGATGGGGGTGGAGCCGGACAGGCTCCGAGAGCTCCTCTTGACGGACAGCCCAGCGGGGGGTGAACGATGAGAGAGCGCAGCGCCATCGTGCAGCGCCTCCTGCGGTACCCGCTGCTCAAGGCCTTCTCATTGATTGTGGCCTTCCTCCTCGTCTGGATGGTCCGGCAGGACACCATCCGGGAGATCGAGATTCGAGTTCCACTCCATGCCGCCATGCCCACCAAGGGAGCGCTCCTGCTGGAGGAGCCCCCGAAGGAAGTCCGTCTGCGTCTCCGCGGTCCCTGGTCCCGTCTGGTCACCTACCTGCAGCGTACGCCGGAGACCTTCGTGGTCGACCTGGGTGATTTGCCCGGCGGATCCAAGTACGAGTTCACCGTGGAGGCCCTCGAAGAGCATCTGGACATGAAGGGAGCCCGCATTCTGGCGATCTACCCACCGTCCTTCGACGTCCGGATAGATACCCTGGACACGCGTTCCCTGTTGGTGCGGCCCAACGTACAGGGCCGGCCCAGTCAGTACGTCTTCGTAGACCACGCGGGGGTGGAGGTGAGCCCTCCGACGGTCACCATCACCGGACCCTCGACCATCCTCGCCGACCTCAAAGAGCTCAGCACCCGCCCGGTGGACATCACGGGTCTCGAGACCGAGTACGAGACCCGGGTGGAGGTGGCTCCTCCTCCAGGCGACCCCATCACCATCGAGCCTTCGAAGGTCCGGGTCCTCATTGCGCTTCGTGACAAGCATGACGTGAAAGCCCTCGCAGACGTCCCGATTCGCATCGTGGACTGCCCTGCGGGGTTCACCTGCCGTGCGATCCCCGAGAGCTTCTCCGTGCGGATAACAGGGACAGAGCGTCTCTTGGCAGGTATCACTCGAGCGAACGTGGGCAACCACGTCTGGCTGGACGCCGGAGGCATCCAGCCTCCCCCGGGGAATCTCCTGTCCGAGGTCTACGGTCCGGTACAGCCGGCGGTCCGCGAGAGCGAAGGCCTGCGCTTCGAGCTGGACGAGGAGAACCGCTACTTCAAGATCAAGCTCAGGCGACGTCGCGCTCCCTGACGAGCGCCCTCAAAGCTGGAGGAGAACGCACATGCGGCGATACTTCGGAACTGACGGGATCCGGGGGCGGGCGAACCGCGCACCCATGAACCCCGAGATGGCGATGCGTCTCGGGCAGGTGCTGGCATGGCATTTTTCGAAGGACCACCCGGAGCCGCGGATCCTCATCGGCAAGGATCCGCGTCGTTCCAGCTACATCTTTGAGTTCGCGGTGGCCGCGGGGGCCTGCTCCATGGGCGCCAGCACCTACCAGGTAGGGCCCTTGCCTACGCCGGCGATAGCGTACCTGACCCACAAGATGCGCGCCCAGGCGGGGGTGATGATCTCCGCCAGCCACAACCCCTTCCAGGACAACGGGATCAAGGTCTTCGGCGGGGACGGCTATAAGCTCCCGGATGCGGTGGAGGAAACCCTCGAGGACCTCATGGACGAGGGCTTCACGGAGGATCGACGCCCCGTGGGCGCCGAGGTCGGGAGAGCGTACCGAATTGCAGAC
>CAZNWW010000875.1:0-1866 GCA_964576155.1 uncultured Myxococcales bacterium
GCTACAGCGCGTCCCCGCAGCGATGTTCTTCTTCGCTCTGCTCTGGATCTACCGGGAGGGATCCGGCGCCCTGATCCCGTGGGTCTGCGCGTTCGCGCCGCCCTACCTGGTCCTCACGACCCGGGCGTGGTGTGCCGCCCGGGACTGAAGGGGATCAGTCGGTCTTCTTCTCCGACGGCAGGAACACGACGCTGGATCGCTCCTGATCGAGGCTGAGGCCCTTGTGGCGCGGGCCCCGCTCCTCGATGGAGAGCACGTTGTAGATGGAGATGTGGAGGCGCTTGGTCTCTGCGAAGCGGCGCTTGAGGTCCTCCTCCTCGGGATCGATGACCAGACCCCCGGTGTCGAAGACGAAGTCCGACAGACACACGAAGGTCGGCCCCAGGTCCGAGTCTTCGATGCGCCGAGCCTTGAGCGACCGGATCTTTCCCTCGTCGCTCGGGTCACGCCAGCTGATGACGAAGAACGTGCGCGCCTTTCGGGTCATGGACACCTCCAGGCAAGATTCTGACCTGCGACTCGCATGGATGCAACCCCTCGTTTTCCCTCGTCAGCCTCACACCAGGGTGAACCCCTCGTCTTTGAAGTGACGATCGAACGAGAAGGCGGTCTGGATTCCCGACTCCTCCATGGCGACGAAGCTGAGGCAATCCACGAGGCTTACGCGGCGGCGACACCGAAGGGCCAGGCGGCGGACTGCGCGAGAGTAGAGGTCCGCGTCGTGGTTGGTGTCGTTGCGCACAAGCGCAGCGAAGAGTCCCGACGTGTCTGCGAAGACCGTCACGAAAGATCCTCGTCCCAGAGGTAGCGGTCATGGTTCGCTGAGACGTCGGTGCGGTCCGCCTCAAAGGCCCCGAGCAGGGCCGCCGCCAGATCCTTGTCGCTTCTTCGACGCTCCGTCAGGAGCCTCTCCACGGCCTGTCGGACCAGCGAAGACAGGGACACCCCCTCTGCCTGCGCGAGCTCCTTCAGGACCACATGCTGATGATCAGCCAGAAGGATCTGTGTTCGGACCATGGGCGCCTCCCGGTTACATGAGTATGGTAATAAAGTTGTGTATGTGCGGCAAGAGGCGGGGGTCAGACACGCCTGCGTTTGTTGACGGCCGGCAGGAAGGTGTATAGGCTATACACATAGAGGAGGTGTATCATGCGAACCAACGTCGTCATCGATGACAAGCTGATGGAGATGGCCAAGGAGATCGGGGGATACCGGACAAAGCGCGCCGCTATCGAGGCCGGCCTGGAGCTGCTTGTCCAGATGGCTGGTCAGGAGAAGCTGAGGAGCCTGAGAGGCCGCGTCGACTGGGAAGGAAATCTAGAGGAAATGCGTGAGGACGGAAATGGTGCTGATTGATACCTCGGCCTGGGTCGAGTATTTCCGTGGGGAGTCAGGGGTGGCCGATGTGGTGGATCGTTGTCTGCGGGAGGAGCAGGTTGTGATCGGGGATCTCGTGTGGTGCGAGGTCCTGCAAGGCATCCGCTCCTCTCAACAGCGACGTGAGGTAGCCCGGTTGTTCTCGGCGCTTCCCCAGCGGAACCTCGTCGGCTTCGAGGTCGCCGATCAGGCCGCGGTCAACTATAGATTGCTGCGCAGGGAGGGCCTGACGATTAGAAAGACCATCGACGTCATCATCGGTACGTTCTGCTGTCTGAAGGGTCTTCGCCTGGTTCACAACGACCGCGACTTCGAGCACATGGCCCCGCTCATCGGGCTCTTGATAATGTCATCCTGAGCAGGTCAACTGGCGATGCCAGTCGACTCATGCAGAAACACAAGTCCTTTGATGTACATTGCGGTAGGGGATGCTCTAACCAACATTCGGCTGAGCAAGGAGAACCCTCCCCCCTTGTTGGGGGAGGTGCC
>CAZNWW010000876.1:0-1864 GCA_964576155.1 uncultured Myxococcales bacterium
GTTCTCCTTCAAGAACATGTTGGCATACTCGCCCTTCGCCATGGCGGCGTCGATTCCCCTGGCGATGACGCCCATCTGCTCCTCGATCTGCTCGCTCATGGCGCGGACCACGTAGACCGGCTTCTTGGTGAAGACCTCCTTCTTCACGTCGAACTTGTGCGTCCAGATCACCTCGCGATCCTCGTAGCGCACCAGGCGTAGGCTCATGGCCAGGTGAGAGTACCAGACGTCCCCGCTGTCATACTCCTCGATCGCGTCGATCATCCCCTCGAGGACGTAATCCGGGGCGTGGCGCTGGAAGACGAGGGTCACCTCGCCGAAGAGGTTCATGTGCTTGAGGTGGCGGTATACCAGCTCCCGGATCATCTGCTGAGGCTTCGCCAGCCAGAACTTGTAGTTGTAGTACTTGAAGCGGAAGGGATCGTAGCGGTAGACGATCTGGGCCCGGTCATAAGCCAGGAGGATATCCGGCTCACGGATCATCAGGGTCACCTTGTACTTCGCCGTGTCCGGCGCCGGGACATCCGCCAGGCTGTAGCTCAACCCATAGTACTGTCGGGACGGGGTCTTTGGGCACCCCAGCAAGATCAGGGCAGCGAGCAGGAGGGCGCCGAAGAGAATGGCGTGCCTCATAACTTTCTCTCCTCCTGCTGGTTCCCGCGAAGGAGGATCGCAGGGTTCTCCAGCAGCATCTGGGTGAAGTCGTTGAGGTTCCGGACCACGTCCTTGAACTCGTCCAGGGTGACGAAGATGTCCAGTCGGCTCTGCCGGGCGGTCAGGTCCAGGGTCTCCACCAGCTCGTCCGCGTTCTGGGACAGGCGGGAGAGGTGGTCCAGCATGCCGTCTATGCGGGCATCCCCGATGCGTCCGTCCAGGGTCCTGGCGACCCGGGCGATCTTGTCCTTGATCGTACCCACGTGGCCATCCGCGTGGGTCAGCAGATCCCGAGCCGCTACCATGGTCCGGTCGAGGCGCTTGGGCAGACGGGCGAACTCTTCGGAGCCGACGATCTTCTGTGCCGAGAGCACCGCGTCATCGATGTTGGCGACGAGGAGGCCGAGGTTCGCGTTCTGGTCCTGTAGCACCTCGGAGACTTCGTCGGCGAGGAGCAGGATCCCGTCCCGGACCGACTCGATGCTGGCGTCGATAATAGCCAGGCTCTCTCGACCATCCGTAGTCAGGGCTCGGAGGTTCTCCGCGGTCTTGGAGAGATCCTTCACCGCCTGGCTGACCCCAGCCTCGTTCTCTGCGATGATCCGCCGCGCCGACTCCATGGTCTCCTGGAGATCCGCCATGATCTTCTTCAGCTGCGCCCGCTCCTGCTCCCCGGTGAGCTCGACGAGGTTGTTCACCAGCAACTCGACCTTTTCAGTGATCACGTCGGCCTTGCCGGTGAGGCGGGAGATCAAGGACGGGCCCGAGGGGATCTCTTCGCCGGGCATCAGGAACCGGGTGTCGTCGGTGCCCCCCATGACCTCGAGGAACTTGAGCCCGGTGATCCCCATGGTGTTGAGCACCACCTTGGAGTCCGCCTTGATCGGAGTCCCGTGCTTGAGGCTCAGGGTCACCACCACCTCTGAGATGTCGTCAGGGTTGATCATGATTGAGTCCACGGTGCCGACGCGAACGCCGTGGTACTTCACGGGTGCGCCCAGCTCGAGGCCGCTCACGGACTCCTCGAAGCGTGTGGTGTAGGTGTCGGACTGCTGGCCGATGGAGGCCCCGAGGAGCACAACCACCATCGCCCCCAACATGACCGATGAGAGCACCACGAACACGCCCAGTCGGATCTTCTGGGACCGGGTCACCATGAGTCCCCCTCCCGGAGGGCGGTCAGGAGCGGCGGCGCTGCGTCCTGTTCCCC
>CAZNWW010000877.1:0-1862 GCA_964576155.1 uncultured Myxococcales bacterium
GGGGGGGTGGGTCGGGGGGGGGGGGGGGGGGGGCCCCGGGGGCCCGGGGTGTTCTTCCGCGGGGTGGGGGGGGGGGGGGGGGGGGGGCCGTGGGGGGCCAGGTTGGGAGCGCCCGTGGGGCTTTGGTGCCCTGGAGCTGGTGGAGGGTGGGGTGGCCGCTCAGGACGTAGACCAGCTCGTCGTCGGCGGTGTGGGCGTGGAGGGGGCTTGTCGTGGTCCCGGGGGGGAGGCGGTCGTGGTTGACGAAGACCGTGCGGGCTCCGGCGGCTCTCGCGAGGGGGCGACCCCAGGGGCCTCCGAGGTCTCTCTCGGGTAGGCGCGTGGGGCCCGTGACGTGGTCGGGGCGGTCGCTGGGACCGTGGATGTCGACGGGGCGGGCGCCGGCCTTGGCGTTGGCCGCCTGCAGATGGGCCGCGGGGTCCGCGTCGGCGAAGACGCCCACGCGGGCGAGGCCTCTCAGCATCGTCTTGCCGCTGTCGGGGTACTCGCAGATCTCCTGGGCGTTGTGATCGCTGACCGCGAGGTAGCGGACGGGCTTGGACGTCCGGTTGTAGAAGCGATGGGCCAGGCCCGTGCCGGCGGAGTAGGCGACCAGATCTCCGGCGGTCAGCTCGTACTCGCGATAGGCCAGGGCGCCGCGGGGGAGCTCGCGGACCGTGAGGGTGCCCTCGAGCACCAGGAAGTGCTCCTCCTCGAAGTAGTGCAGGTGCAGCGGGCAGCAGCTCATGCCCGGCTGGAACTCGACGATGTTCGCGCCGATCAAGGTCAGGCGGCTCGGCTCGTCCTCGGGCTCCAGGACGAGGTAACGCTCGCCGAAGGGGCCTTCGCAAGGGGGGCCGGCGTGCCAGCTGTCGTCGGTCGGGCGGAGCAGGTTCTTCGGTAGCGTCATGGGCAGGATTCTTGGGGGTCTGCGGGGCGGTTGCAAGGGGCCCGCCGAGTCACCAGGATCGGAGCTTCTCCGTGCGCGCGCGTATGATGGTAGGGTCGGTCTCGCTTTAGTCATTGGGGTGTCGGACGACCGGATGTCGCGGGGGCGTGACCCTTCGGACGTCTGCGGCCCAGTGCTGGCGCTATAGGCAGCTCGGAGCGGGGAGGCGGGAGCACCCAGCCCGGTCCGGTGCGACGAGCTGCACACGAAAAGGCTCACGCGTACGCGCGTGAGGGAAGGCGACATGAGAAGCACCAGCCCTCTCTCGATTGGCTCGTTCTGTCTGGTAGCCCTGGCGGCTACTGCCCTGTGCGTCGGAGGCAGCAGCGGAGACGCTGCGGCCCAGGTCTGCGCTCAGGTCAAGATCGAGATCGTCCAGGAGCTGACGCTCGAGCGGCAGGCCTTCGATGCGCACATGCGCATCACGAACGGGCTGACCCACGTCTCGATCGAGAGCCTCCAGGTCGACGTCGTCTTCGAGGACCCATCGGGCAACCCGGTGTACGCCACGAATGACCCGAACGACACGTCGGCGATGTTCTTCATCACCCTGGACTCGATGACCCAGGTGGACGCCGTCGATGGCAGCGGGACAGTCGCCCCCGAAGCCGTCGCCGACATCCACTGGCTCATCATCCCCGCCCCCGGGTCCGCCGGGCCGGACCCCGACGGCACGCTGTACTTCGTCGGCGCCGACGTCTCCTACTCGCTGGGTGGCGAGGAGCACGCCGTGTCGGTGAGCCCGGACTCGATCTACGTCCGGCCCATGCCGCAGCTCTTCCTCGACTACTTCCTCACGCCCCAGGTCAACGGCGACAACCCCTTCACCGATCCCGTCGAGCCGCCCGAGCCCTTCACCCTGGGCGTGCGCGTCAACAACGAGGGCTACGGCCCCGCCAACAAGCTCAAGATCGAGAGCGGCCAGCCCAAGATC
>CAZNWW010000878.1:0-1860 GCA_964576155.1 uncultured Myxococcales bacterium
CCTGGATATCCTACCCGGCTTCGCCCGATCGGTCTCCCAGAAGCACATCATTCAGACCTACCTGGCTGCGGACGGGCGGGAGGCCCTGGGGGACAACATCTTCAAGTACCAGAGCGGTGCGAGGGCCGGGGGCGATCGGAACTTCTACACCGCGCCCCTGCCTGCCCTGGCCAGCCAGAACGAGCTCCTGGAGGCCCTGACCCTGACGAAGGACAAGGTCTTCAACGTGAAGCGCTCCAGCAGCCACCCCGGCCCGGAGGTATCCCTGCTTCGGGCCTGGTCCGACGCGAACGACGCGGACGGGGATGGAAAACGGGACCACGCCGCAGACGCAGGCCTCGCCACCGATGTGGGGATCGACGACGGCGGCGCGTTCCTGGTGGACGAGACCAGGGCGTGGGAGCCCGACCAGTGGGCCGGACACCTGCTCGTGGACTGGCGCGGCAAGACCACGGAGATCCAGGGCAACGACGGGATCCGCCTGCGACTGGCGGGGGCCTCCCGTGTGGAAGCGGGCCAGAACCAGCGCGGCATGTACCGGATCGACCACCCCGACACGGCTGATCACGACGCCACCGCCATGGAGGAGGGACGCACCTTCGTGGTCATGGACCAGAAGGGCTTCAGCGAGGTCAACTTCAAGTTCCGCAAGAAGAAGCGGGATCAAATGGTCAAGGCCGGAGTGCCCGGCGCCAAGGAGTCGGCGCCCCCGCACATCCCGGTCATCGAGGGCGACAACAACAACTTCCTCCTCGCAGCGAGCGACATCGCCGATGGCGAGGAGAACGAGAATCCCTTCGCCCTGGCCACGATCACCGAGGAAGAGTTCGAGGCCATGGAGCCGGTCCACTCCTCCTGGGTGGACCTGGACGGCAAAATCCGGCTCGAGGGTTATCGCATCTCCAAGCGCTCCTATGCCCGCGGAGAGAAACTGTCTCTGGACCTGTTCTTCCGCTGCACCGGCGCAGTGCACCGGAGCTACAAGGTCTTCATGCATATAGACGCAGAGGGCTCCGGCAACCGCATGAACGGCGACCACTGGCCCCTCAACCGTACCTCGGATCCCGAGGTCAAGGAATGCGTCGGTTGCTGGAAGACCAGCCACTGGATGGAGGGCGACCTCATCGTCGATCATTTTGAGACCGAGGTCCCGCTGGGCACACCGAGCGGCCGCCAGAACATCTGGATGGGCCTCTATCTCCCAGGCGGCGGAAAACGCCTCAAGGTCAAGGAATGGGACCGCAAGAGGGTCCGCCACGACGGCCACGACCGGTTCCGTATCGGCCACTTCGAGGTGCATTGAGATGCCGCCCCTGGCAGGGATGGAGTGGTGGTTCGCCACCCTCGCCACCCTATGGGGTGCGGTCTGGGGCAGCTTCGCCAACGTCGCCATCTACCGCATGCCCCGGGGCCTCTCGGTCATGCGTCCCGGGTCAGCCTGTCCGCAATGCAACACGCCGATCCGCTGGTACCACAACATCCCCGTGCTCTCCTACCTGCTCCTGGGCGGGAAGTGCGCATACTGCAAGGCCCCGATCTCGTTCCAGTATCCCCTGGTAGAGTTGATCCTGGCGGTCCTGGCTCTGGCCATCTGGCAGCGGGCCATGTTCGACCCCATCGCGATCACCATGGGGGATCGGGCGGTGCTGTTCATGTTCCGCTTCTCCTTCGTCCTGGGCCTCGTGATCATCATCTTCGCTGACCTGGAGACCATGCTGATCCCGGACCTGGTGTCCCTGCCCGGGATCGTCCTCGGGATCGCCGCCGCCATGGTGATCCACCCCCACACCGGCGTGGACTGGATGGGCTCCCTCATCGGCGCAGCGGCCGGCGCGGGCGTGGTGATGCTGATCCGCACGG
>CAZNWW010000879.1:0-1859 GCA_964576155.1 uncultured Myxococcales bacterium
GTCGATGTCGTCCGGCTTGAGCTTGTGCACCTTCCTGAGCGCTGAGGCGGCGCCGCTGTCGTCGTTCATCTGGAGGTTGATTTCGACCAGCAGCTCCTCCAGCTGGAGGTTGCCCTCGTTGTACTTCTCCGTCTCCTGCAGGATCTCACGGGCGTTGGCCGGCTGCTTGATCCCCAGGAAGAGCTTGGCGAGGCGCATCGCCCCGTCCAGGTGGTCCGGTCGGAGCCGGAGCACGTCCCGCAGGTAGTCCATCGCGCTGTTGTGACGCCCGGTCTGCTCCGAGATCTCCGACATGATGATCAGGAGATCAATGTTGTTCTTGTCCGTCTCCAGGGCCTCCTGCGCCGTCTGGAGGGCACGCTCCAGCATCTCGTTGCGCTGCATGGCCGTCACCAGGAGGAGGAGGTAGTCCTGTCCCACACATTCCTTGCACATTGTGAGGGTGGTCAGGGCCTGGTCGTTGTCGTTGGTCGCCAGGTAGATCCGGCTGAGCGCGACCACCATCTCCTCTGCGTTGGCCCGACTGACGACTACGGATTCGAGGACCTCCCGCAGCTCTGCGGCGCCCTCCTTCCCCTTGAGGGTCAGGGCCCGCACGATTATCTGGTAGGCCTGCATCTCGAGGCTCTCGTCCTTTCGGCCCACCGCGGCTTTGACCAGCTCACGACCGTGGGCCACCGCCTCGTTGAATTTCTTCTGTTCGATCTCGATGTTGGTGAGGAGGATCTTGCTCGTGACGTGGGTGGGGTACTTGTCGAGCACCTTGTCCAGCGCGGCTTCGGCCTTGGTCTGCTCGGCTTCCTTGTAAAGGATCAGCGCGTCGAGGTAGAGCCCGAAGAGGCTCGTCGGCTGCTTCTTGATGAAGATCTGGAGCTTCTCCCGAGCCTTCTTCGGGGCCTTGGTCTCTGCGAGGATCCACGCCTCGAGCAAGTCGTCCTCCTGGACCATGCCCTTCATGGTCTGTTGGTTGCTTTGCCACAGCTCGTCCTGACGGGCGTTGCGGAGCTTCAGATACTCTGTGAAGGTAGACTTCGCCTTGCCCCAGCTTCCCCCTGCTGCGAGGTCCATGGCTTCGAGCTTCTTCGCGAAGACCGCCCCCCCGGCAGCGTACTGCTTGCGGAGGGCCATGGAACGGTTGGACAGAGCCGCGCCGTCCGGGAAGGCCCCCGGGTGACTGAATTTGTACCACGCCAGGACCCAGAGGAGTTCCTCCTCCGTTGCGGTCTTGTTGCCCTTGCCCAGCTCGATCTGCTTCTCCAGGGTTTCCGCCCGCCGGTCGTAGTCCGCCCGGGTGGCGTACTCCATGCTTCCCCGATTGTGGTTGTCCTGCTCCGATGAGGGGCCTGTCAGGCCTTCCTGTTTGGGTGTGTCCTCCCCGGAGATGAGCTGCATGAGCCCTTCCCCGAACAGGAACGCACCGATGATGCCCAAGCCCAGGAGCACCACCAGGGCCACGAGGGGCATGGCGCTGCGTTTCTTGGCTCGTCGGCGCCTGGGCGCCTGGGCATCGGCTGTCGCTGTCGCCGGCCGGTCTTTCGTTATTGGAATCGGGTCGGCCTGGGGCGAGGAGGGGAGGTCGTCCCCCATGTCGAGCTCCAAGGCCTCGACCGCGTCGGCCGCGCTGCCGGCATCTACCACGGAGCCCGTGTCCGTAAGATCCCCCAGGTCGGAGAACTCGTCCAGGTTGTCGAAGTTGATCTCCTCCATGTCGAAGGGGCTGTCGCCGTCCTTTTTCGGGCCGTCAAAGGCCGGGATCTCTCCCTCACCCCCCTCGGGGCTGTCGACGAAGAACGTATCTCCGCCGCTATCGTCCCCGGGGAGATCGTCCAGGAGGCTGTCGAAGTCGATGTCATCGATGG
>CAZNWW010000880.1:0-1852 GCA_964576155.1 uncultured Myxococcales bacterium
TGCTTCGACAGGACGGTGATCGTCCAGAAGGGCAGCCCCTGGCCTCGGGCGTGTTCGAGCCCGGCCATGGTCCGAGCCCAGGACCCCAGGCCCCGGTTGGCGTCGTGCGCCGCCTCGTCGCCGTCGAGGGAGATGTTCAGGTGGTTGGCCGCGTTCAACGCACCGGAGCGCTCAGGGATGAGGTGTCCGTTCGTGTCCACGGTGACGAAGAGCCCTGCCTTGCCCGCGTGGGTGATGATTTCGCCGATGTCGTCGCGAAGCAGGGGCTCGCCGCCCCACAGGCCTACGCGTTGGCAGCCTGCGGCGGCTGCCTCGGTGAGCAGTCGCCGAATCTCCTCGGTGGACATCTCCGGTGTACCGCGGGCCGGGAGCTTGCAGTAGCGGCAGCTACCGGTGCAGCGGTCGGTGAGCGCGAGCATGAGGTTGAGCGGAACCCGCCGCCCCAGGAGACGGTGGGACACCGCCGCAGCGGCCATTTTCGCGATGTTGATGACGGGAATTGGCACGTCCCCTCCGAGATTATCACGGCACTATAACGTCACTAGGACACCAGACACAATCATATTCACGGCTCCTGGGCAGGGGAAGGTGTGATGTCGGGGCCCCGTAGATTCTTGACACCTCTGAGCCGGAATTCTACGATGCGCCCATGAGCAGGCCGATTTGGAAGCCCTTGATCCTGGTACTTCTTCTCGCTACGGCGTTCGCCTGCCGTCGCGCGCCCGAGGATGGTCACGAGCCCGGCCGAGACCATAGAAGGGAGAGGCCCGGCGGTCCGGGACGTTACCAGGGGCCCGCCCCCGCGCTCGCACCTGGAGCGGAGGAGGCCTGTGAGGGGGTTGACAGCCTGACAATCCTGATGGACGGCGCCGAATGCGCGGATCCTGCCTATCATGCCGCCAGAAGCCAGCCCGCGGTGATCGTGAGGCTGACGGAAGCCCCGGACGAGACAGCGCTCCTGCTCATTGACGTCGGGGTCGACTCCCGTGCCATGGAGAATAACCTCAGGCAGTGGTTCCGGGGGCAGGGCCTGGGTTCCCTCTCGGTCCACAAGGCCATCGTCTTCTCCCATGCCCACACCTTCGCCGGTCTCTTCGCACCTCCCTGGAGGTACGAGGAGGGCCCCGTGGGGTCTCTCTCGCATGCCTGGGAGATCTTCGGCGACGTCCCGGTTCAGGGCCCCAATCTCGCCGACCTCTGTGACGACCGCGTCATGATCATGGGCCACCCCGTGGCCCGTAAGCTCTGCTCGACTTTCCGCACATCGGAGCCGGGGCTGGCGCCGGTCCGGTTCTCGGATGGCACTCTCTCCCGCAGAGCTTGGACGCTGACCTATCCCATTGCGCCGGAGGAGCTGGCGGAGATCCCGTTCCAGCCGGCGGAATCCATGTTCATATTCCGCAGCGGGGATGGGTATTCGGTCTACAGCGTATGCTCCCACCGTCGGCATGGCGGGAGCGGGGACCACTCCAGCCAGCCCATACACGCGGTCGACCTGGTGCGGGAACGAATAGACGCGGGAGATCTTCCTCCGGGACCCGTCCATACGTTAGTTACTGGTACGTGTGGAATGCGGCGGCGCCTCCCGGATCGTTCGAAGGATAAATCTCTGCCTCCTGAGCAACAGCAACAACAGTTGGTCAGTGAGCTCTCGGAACTGGCCGAACGTGTCGGCATCGAGCGCGTGTATTTGAACCACTGCGGGTTGATGAACGAGGAGCTCTGGCCAGCCTTCATGGAGGTCTTCGGGGAGCAGGTCCGACGAGCCGTGCCGGGCTCCTGTATTCCGCTGTAGTAACAATACGCTCTGTACGGCCCCAGGCGCCGATCTCAGCGTTACTATTTCTCGAAG
>CAZNWW010000881.1:0-1851 GCA_964576155.1 uncultured Myxococcales bacterium
GGGGCCTGCGTCGGTACAGGCAGCCTTGAATGTGACGACGGGAACCCCTGTACCGGGGACAGCTGCCTCCCGGACGGGGGCTGCGACCACACCACCCTCGACGGCGTGCCCTGCGACGACGGGAGCGTCTGCACCCTGGATGATGTCTGTCTGGGAGACGCCTGCGGGAGCGGCGGGGACCTGCCCTGCGATGACGGCAACGAATGCACCGCGGATCTCTGCCACACGGTGTCGGGTTGCTACCACGAGCTGGGCGACAACCCCTGCTGCGACGATCAGGGGGTCAACATCTGTGATGACGGCGACCACTGCACCACAGACTCCTGCGATCCCGACACCGAGGAGTGCTTCTACGACTTCAACACCCTGCCCTGCGATGACCAGGACTCCTGCACCGGGCCCGATCTCTGTGCGGGGGGCGAATGCGTGGGCGCGCCCATGGATTGTGAGGACGGGAATCCCTGCACCCTCGACGCCTGCGAAGTGGGGATCGGCTGCGTACACAGCCCTGCGGATCCGGGCTCAGCCTGTGACGACGGGCTGGAGTGTTCCACCGGCGATGAGTGCCTCGACGGCACGTGCGTCGCTGACCTCTCCGAATGTGGCTGTCAGGTGAGCTTCTCAGATGCGGTTAACAAGGTGAACGCTCTGCAGATCGGCCTCGACGGACACCCGGGTAGCGGCCTCGACGTGGACGGCAGTCCAGGCACATGCGCCCCCGCCGGGAGCTGCTCTGCGGGGATAGACAACGCGCTGTCGATGCTCGGCGGCTTCGCGAACGAAGCCTTGGCGAGTTCGGTGGCCGACGGCCAGGTGATCTTCCTCTTCGAGCACCGGGACTTCAGCGCGACGGGGGATGTCTACGAGGTGGTCTTCCACATCGGAGAGGTAGCGGACGACCAATGCGACGTCCAGGCGGCGACCTGCCCGTACCTGGTGTCTCCAGACACCTTCGCGGAGGACTGCTCGTCCCTGGTGTCCCTGGACAATGCACAGATCATCGGCGCCACCCTGACCGGGGGTGGCTCGGGCTATGGCTTCCCGCTGGTGCTCCCCATCGCCGACGGGGTGCTCCTCGAGTTGACCCTCTATGCGACCCAGGTGCAGGCCCAGGTCTCCTTCGAGGCGGGGATGCCCGTGGCGCTGGATGGGGTCCTGGCCGGCGCGATCTCCAAGGCGGCGATGATCGAAGCGCTGGACGCAGTCCCCGCGGATCAGCTGCCCCTGGACAAGGATCTGATCATCCAGATGATCCAGGGCCTGATCCAGTCGGACATCGACACCGATGGAGACGGCGCCATGGACGCAGCCTCGGTAGGGCTGCCGTTCACCGCAATAGCGGGGACCATCGTCGGCCTTTCTGGAGAGTAGCTCGTCGGCGCCGGAAGAGCATTCTCATACCTATACCCCCTTGACGCAGTGCCCCGTAACGCGTTAATCTAAAGGAGGGTTGCAGGGAATGGCGGAAAGTTCGCACATTGTGGATCTGAGGGATCCCGGCACACTTCGATCGGTGCTGGAGGGATACCTGCGACTCAAGGTCTGCCCGGTGCAGTCGGATAGTCGCCCGCAGCTCCTCTTTCCTGCGACAGTGGAGATGCTCCTGCCGGACGGCTCCAAAATGAGCCGCTGGGGGACCGTGATCCGATACATGGGTGCGTCTGGCTTCCTGGTCCAGTTCGACGGCCCGTTGGATCTTGGTACTCTCGATGAATTGGCGAACCTCCCGGCCAAGCCGACCGACATGGCCGCAACCGCTGAGACCGACGCCGCACCCCTGGACGACCAGATGTTCGTTCCCGACCCGGACTTCGAGCCCGAGGCCACTCTCGAGCTCGAACCCACCCCCAC
>CAZNWW010000882.1:0-1851 GCA_964576155.1 uncultured Myxococcales bacterium
AGCCCGAGCCGAAGCCCGAGCCGAAGCCCGAGCCGAAGCCCGAGCCGAAGCCCGAACCCCCTCCGGCGGAGAAGATTAAAGAATCGGAGACGAAGAAGGAGGTCGAGCTGAAGAAGGTCGAGGAGAAGCTCAAGGGTCCTGACGATTCGGTGGGCTCCAAGCTCCACAATGCGTTCAAGGATCCCAGCGCGGATCCCACCGGCAGCAAGCTCGAGAAGGCCTTCGACGATCACGACGACGATGGTGGCTGGTAACCCGCGCATGGTCGACCAGACAACCCAGACCGGTGCGAGCTTCTCCGGTCGGGGAGCCCGCTCCTCACGCCTCGTGAATGTGCTGGTCCTCGCCCAGGGGCCGGATCCCGATCGCCTGGGCGAGGTGGGGGTCCTCGGCCGGGTGCCCATGGTCATCGGTCGAGATCCCGCTGCAGGTCTGTTCCCTGGTGGCCCTATCGAGGATGGCCTGCTCTCCCGTCGCCACGCCGAAGTGATCTCCTCAAAGGGTGGGGAGCACCGGCTCAGGGACCTCGGGTCGCGCAACGGCACCTTCGTTAACGGTTCCAGGGTCGGTGGCGCGGATGAGTGGGTGCTGCGACCGGGCGACGTCGTGCGGGCGGGTGGCGTCTTCATGGTCTACAGGGAGATCCCTGAGGATCTCCTCGACCTGCTCCCGGATTCCGATTCCTCCCTGGCGGGCCTGAGCGTCCCGATCCGTCAGATCCAGCAGCAGCTCCGACTCCTGGCCCGGGTAGACCTGCCAGTCCTCCTGCAGGGCGAGAGCGGGACCGGCAAGGAGCTGGCAGCCCAGGACCTCCATGCCCTGGGCGATCGCCACGCAGGCTCCTTCGTGCCGGTGAACTGCGCAGCGATCCCAAAGGATCTCTTCGAGGCGACCCTCTTCGGCAGTGAGCGGGGGGCGTTCACCGGGGCCACCGAGCGCCGTCCAGGCCTCTTCGAGGAGGCCGACGGTGGGACGCTCTTTCTGGACGAACTCGGCGAGCTGCCTCCGGGGGTCCAGGCGAAGCTGCTCCGGGTCATCGAGGACGGGGCCGTGCTTCGCGTCGGCGGGACGAAACCACGGTCTGTCTCGGTGCGGGTGGTGGCGGCGACCCGCGCCAACCTCTCGGGGTCTGTCCGGGAGGGGTCCTTCCGCGATGACCTATATGCGCGCATCGCCCAGGCGGTTGTCGAACTTCCACCGCTCAGGGACCGGATCGAGGATCTGCCGATGCTGGTACGGCGGTTCCTGGGATCCGGGGACCGCAGAGTGGTCCCGCTGTCGGAGGAACTCGTGGAGGAGCTGATGCTCCACACCTGGCGCCTCAACGTCCGGGAGCTGCGGTCCCTGGTGGAGCTCCTCCCCTTGGACAATCCGGATCCCGCGGCGCCGATGCGCCTCGGCGCCATGACACGCGCACGTATGGACAACTACGGGGATCTGCAGAAGGCCGAGGACCGGGAGGCCATGGATGGAGACCGCCTCCAGGGTTTGCTCTCCAAGCACGGAGGGAACATCTCCCGCGTCGCTGCTTCGTTGGGGGTTCATCGTTATCAGATCTACCGATGGATGGATCGATTCGAGATCGAGCGGAAGTGACACAGTGCCGACACGCGTGTCATCCATCAGGGACCTCTTTTCCGCCGTTGGACCTGTAATTCGGGGGGGGTGGCGGTATGGCATGTCTTGTGCAGGTAGGTTGCACCGGACCAGGCGAGCAGGTATCTTGTGCCGAACTCGTCAAGGAAACCCGAGGAGGACCCGTAATGCGTATTGTCATGATTGCCAGCCTCTTTGCGTTGCTTTTCGCCATTGGCTGCTCCGGTAGCTCGAACCAGTGTGACTATTCCGATT
>CAZNWW010000883.1:0-1851 GCA_964576155.1 uncultured Myxococcales bacterium
CATCGAGACCTTCGGCAGCGTCGAAGATCTGCCCGACGATCTCCCCACCGAGGCGGACCGTGACATGATCCACGGTGCGGAGGCCGGGTGGGGCTTCGTGTTGGAGAACAACCTCTCCGACACCTACACCCGAGCCTTCATCAAGAAGGCCACCCAGGACTCCATCACAATCCAATACATCGTCTTCGCCGCCGACTGAGGGCCTGGATCTCGACATCGGTGATCAACCGAGTCAGTAGGCAGCCAACTCCCGCATTGCGTCGTGCAATCTACAGCTGTTGACGAGAACCGCTGCCTCGAGGACCGGAGCGTAAGGGACGTGGGAGTCCTCGGAGCCGACCACCACCGGAGGCGCGTCGAGATCTCCGAAGCGGTGTTCTGAGATCCACGACACGATTGCGCCGCCCAGGCCGCCGGTGTAGGGCTCCTCGTGGACCACCATGACCTTGGAGGTCTTCTCCACGGATGCGCTGATGGTCTCGTAGTCGATGGGGCTGAAGGAGCGGACGTCCACGACCTCGACGGAGACGTCCTCCGCGGCCATCTTCTCCGCAATATCCAGGGACCTCTTCACCATCGCACCCCAGGTGATCACAGTCAGGTCGGTTCCCTCCCGCACGACCCGTGCACGGCCCAGGGGGATGGTGTAGTCCTTCCCCGGATAGGAAGCCCGATTGTAGCCCTGGTAGTAGAGGTGTTTGTGCTCCAGGAAGAGCACCGGATCCTCGCTGCGGATAGCGGTGCGCAGGAGTCCGGCGGCGTCTGCGGCGTTCGAAGGGGACACTACACGCAGGCCCGGCGTATGCACGAAGATCGCCTCCGCGGATTGGGAGTGATACGGGCCCCCCTTGATGAAGCCGCCGTTGGGCACGCGGATCACCACCGGCGCTACGTACTGTCCCTGGGAGCGCCAGCGAATCGTGGCGAGCTCGTTCCTGATCTGCATCATGGCCGTCCAGATGTAGTCGAAGAATTGGATCTCCACCACCGGGCGCATTCCCCGCATGGCCATGCCCACCGCACGACCGATGATGTTGGCCTCGGCCAGGGGGCTGTTGAAGACCCGGGTGCGTCCGAACTTTCGCTGCAGACCATGGGTTACCTTGAAGACGCCGCCCTTCCCCTTCACATGGTCCAGATTCCGGGTCTCTGCGTCGGCGACGTCCTCCCCGAAGACCACGATCCGGGGATCCCGCTCCATCTCATCGGCGAGGATCTGGTTGATGGCCTGGCCCATGCTGATGGGTGCGCCGTCGGTCTCCGGCGAGGTCCGCCACCGATCATCCGTCGGATCCACTGACTCGGAGTAGAGGTGCTTCGGCCAGTCGGCGGGATTCGCCTCCGGGGCCTCCAGGACCCGCCGCACCGCCTCGTCGAGCTCCCCATCGACGGCGCCCCGGATCTTCTCGAGATCCGCCGCGGTGAAAACGCTCGTCTCCTCGACCAGGAGCTGCTCGAGGGTGCCCAGGGGATCCCGCCTGGACTCCTCGACGATCTCCTCCGGTGACCGGTACTGCTTCTGATCGTCTGAGAGGGAGTGGGAGTAGGGCCGCACGACCTTGGTGTGCATGAGGACCGGGCCCTTGCCGGTCCGCATGTGTTCCACGGCCTCCTGGTAGGCCTCCTCGGTCGCCTTGAGGTTCGTTCCATCTGCGTAGACAACCTTGAGCCCCGGGAACGCGCCGAAGGCCTTGGAGATGCTTCCCCCCGCTGTCTGGTCTTTCACGGGCACGGAGATAGCGTACTCGTTGTCCTGCACGGAGAAGAGCACCGGGAGCTTCTTGAGCACCGCGGTGTTCAGGGCCTCCCAGAACTCTCCCTGGCTGGTCGTGCCCTCGCCGCTGGAGACGT
>CAZNWW010000884.1:0-1850 GCA_964576155.1 uncultured Myxococcales bacterium
GTTTCGATGCCGATGAGGGCGAGGGCTGCGCGGATGGTGACGCCTGTTGCGTGGGCCAGGAGGAGGCGGCCCTGCTTGAGTGCGGGGTCGGTGCAGGACACGATCGGGTGACCCTCGCGGTCAGCGAACATGAGGTTGAAGTCCTTGCAGAGCGTGTAGACGTACTCCGCTACCCGGCTCGGGTCCAGGAGACGGGACGCGTCCGCGACCACCTTCGGAAACTCCGACACGCCCCAGAGTACGGTCCGCTCCTGCCGGGTGCCCAGGCGCTGAGCGGCGTCACCGTCGAAGACCGGGACGTCCACCCCGGCCTTGCGCAGGATCGACCGGGTCCGTGCGTAGGTGTAGAGGCAGTAGGGGCCCGTCTGGCCGTTGAAGTCGATGGACTCCCTGGGGTTGTACTCAAAGGACTTGCGGGGGGTGAAGCGGAACATGTGGAACTTGAGCGCGGCCTGCGCGATGCGCTCCGCCCGCAGGCCTCGCTCCTCATCGCTGAGGTCTTCATAATGCGCCTTGCCGGCCTCGGTCCGGACCTCGATCTCCAACTTGGCCAGGGAGTGGAGCTCGTCCATGAGGTCGTCCGCGTCCACCACGGTGCCCTCGCGGCTTTTCATCCGCCCCTCGGGGAGCCGGATCATGCCGTAGGCGAGGTGCGCGCAGCGATCGGCGAGGCCGTCACGAACGAGGCCGAGGATCTTGAAGAGCAGCTGGAAGTGATAGACCTGCTCGTCGCCGACCACGTAGACGAGGCGGTCCGGATCGTGTTCGGCGAAGCGGCTCAGCGCGGTGCCGATGTCCTGGGTCATGTAGACGCTTGTGCCGTCGGGGCGGAGGAGGACCTTTTCACCGTCCAGCCCGACCTTCTCCAGGTCCAGCACCGCGGCGCCGTCGGCCCGGTGGTGGAAGACTCCGCTGTCGAGGCCCTCCTGCACCACGGCCTTGCCCAGTTTGTAGGTCTCGCTCTCGAACTGGTAGGCGTCGAAGCGGCAGCCCATTCGCTCGTATGTGGTGGAGAAGCCGTCCAGGACCCACTTGTTCATGCGACGCCAGAGGTCCAGCACTTCTTCGTCCCCCGCCTCCCAGCGGCGGAGCAGCTCCCGGGTCTCGGCCCCCAGCTCCGAGTCCCCGTTGAAGTACTCGTCCGAGTTCGGGATCTCGCCCTCGCGGCCGGCCTTCCAGGCCTCGTACTCGGTCTTGAACTCCGTGTCGAAGCGCACGTAGAGCCGGCCGACGAAGTGGTCGCCTTTGACGCCGGCGTCCATCGGGGTGGTCTCCCCACCCCACCTGTCATAGGCGACCATGGTCTTGGAGATGTGGATGCCCCGGTCGTTGACCAGGTTCACCGTGTGGACGTCGTCCCCGTGGTAGCCCAGGATCCGGCTCACCGCCAGACCCAGGAGGTTGTTTCGGATGTGCCCCAGGTGCAGGGGCTTGTTCGTGTTGGGCGACGAGTACTCGATCATGACCCGGCCGGGCGCGTCCGTGCAGTCGGCGGCCCAGCGGTCCCCGGTCTCGCAGACCTGCCCCAGCAGGACCCCCGCCAGGGCGTCTGCCCGGATCCTCAGGTTTACGTAGGGACCAGCCGTGCCCACCTCGGCAAGGACCGTGTCCGGCGCGATCGCCGCGGCAATCTCTCCGGCGATTTGAGCCGGTGCTCGGCGAAGGACCTTCGCATACTGGAAGCAAGGGAACCCGAGATCGCCCATCTCCGGATCCGGCGGCGGCGCCAGGTTGACCGCGCGATCCAGGCCGAGGGACTCCAGCGCATCGCCGACGGTGCTTTCGAGGTGGGTCCAGAGGGCGCCAATTGAATCGGGAAGGGACATGAGGCCTCCACAGGCAGTCCGGAA